>CAYFVX010000618.1:0-3608 GCA_964346425.1 uncultured Chloroflexaceae bacterium
CGGTCCGTCGCTCGGCGCCCGGTCGGGATCGCGGTGGGTCTCGATGAAGAGCCCAGCGCAACCGACCGCCACCGCCGCCCGCGCCAGCACGCCCCGTCACCCGCTTCCCAACCCCGTCACCCTCTCCCCAACCCCTCTCCCATCCAGGGAGAGGGGCTTCGGGCGGCGGTGCCGCGGTGCCGCGGTGCCCCTTCCCCCCTTGTGACTCTGTTGGTCCATGTGTTTTGGGTGATAAGGTAGGGGTTTGGCACCGCCAAACCCCTGCCCGGGGCAGGCGAGCCGCCTGCGCTCCCAGGGACCGTACAGGTTTCCCATCAGAGTCCTCCCGTGGGAAGAGGAATACGGGGTAAGAGCTTTGTCAAGGGGAAAAACCGTTACATTCGCACCTATGGTGAGCATGGTCATGAGCAAAGGAAAGGGATATGGAAGAGTTGCTGGAGTTGCGTACCTGTATTGAGCAACATCGCTATGCGGATGCGCTGAACCTTATAACTGAGATGGAGCAGATGAGCAAGGAAGATAAGATCAACAAGATAGACAGTTGTGCGGTCATTCTGCTGCTCCATCTCATCAAGCAGGCAGTCGAAAAACGATCCACCCGTTCCTGGGAAACGTCAATCCGCCATGCGGTACGCCAGATTACGAAGATTAACAAACGTCGCAAGGCGGGTGGCACCTATCTTACGGCGAACGAACTACGTGAGGTGTTGACTGAGGCATATCAACCCGCGCTGGAGTATGCCGCGCTGGAAGCATTTGAGGGTCGCTATGATGCGGATGAACTGGCTGCGATGCACGATGCCGCGGTGATTCGCCAGCAAGCCTATGATCTGCTGATGGATGGTGGAGCGTAGGTCAGAGATCAGGTCAGGGGTCGAGGACCGGCACCATAGGCCCTGCCCGGCCCATTCCCCCTTCCAGCATGGTATACTACCCGCATACACATACCATCCTGCCCAACGAAAGGACTCTTGTTGGAAAACCCCATCTCCTGTCCGGACCTTTGCGGCTTTGCGCCGTTGCGCGAGACCCTGCCCGGACTTTCCCAACAAAGTCCGAAAGGAGCAATACCTTGACAGACTCCCAAAACAGCGAACCCGCGCACCTCCTCAGCAAAAGCCTGATAGCCGCTGGCCTCATCGGGGTTGGCTTTGCAACCGGCGGCGCGTTGCCAGCCGCGCTGCTCAGCGTGGCCGGCGGCGTCGGCGGCGAATGGCTGGGCGGCGTCTCCGAGGCCGCGTTTGACCGTTTCTCCGCGCAGTGGCGCGGCCGCAAGGGCGTGCTCAACCATGATCTCAGCAAAGCCCTCGCCCGTGCCTTCCATACCATGCTCGAAGAGCTGCAAAAAGCCTGGCCGCACACGCACCTCTACAATGCCCTGACATGGGAGGAAAAAGACCGCACGGTCAAAGCGTTGCGCCTGCTGCAGCAGGAAACAGACGATGTGTTTGCGCCTGATGTGAGCGGCGACGCGCTGGATGCCCGCCAGCACGAACTGCTGGCGATGGTGCAGGCCAATGTTGCCGACCGCCCTACCGACCTGCCGGCTGATATGCTGAGCACTATTCTGGATACCTACCTGGCCGACTGTCCGCTCCCCTTTCGCCGCTACGTCCAGGAGCAGATGCTGAACGGCTGGCTGCTGCACTTCCGCGAAGAATTGAAGCGCGACGAGGCGGCCCGCACCGCCTACGAGAACCTGTGGCAGGCCAGCATCAGCGACGCGCTGGCGACCATGCACCAGCAGACTGCGCAGACCGCGCAGGATGTGGAAGCTCTGCTGCGGCTGGTGGACGATTTGAAGCAGCACCTGCAGCAGGATGCGCCACACAAACCCGCGCTGGTCAACGAGGAAGCGATTATCCACGCGCTGGACCACCAGGTGGTCGCCCACCTGCGCACGCTGCTGCAACAGATACATGCAGACACCAGCCAGATACGTGCAGACACCGGCCAGATTATCACAAAGCTGACCGAGATCCAGGCAACATTGCAAAAGCCGCAACACCTCGATGCGCAGACACGGGAGCAGCTTCGCAAGCAGGAACTTGACCTGGCCCGCGACCTGCTCGCCAGCCTGCCCACCGACGATATCCCCGTACCCGCCGACCTGCCCGCCAACTCGCGCATGCTCTACCGCACCAACCTGCACTTCGTCGGGCGCGAGCACGACCTGCGCACCATCGCCGCCATGCTCAAGCAGCAGGCCCGCACGCTGGTCGTCGCCGCGACCGGGCTGGGCGGCATCGGCAAAACGCAACTGGTCACCGAGTTTGCGCATCGCTACGGGCAGTTTTTTGCCGGTGGCGTCTTCTGGCTCTCCTTCGCCGATCCTGCCAGCATCCCGGCCGAAATCGCCGCGTGTGGCGGGCCGGGTGGCATGAATTTGCCCGGTATCACCAGCCTGTCGCTGCCAGATCAGGTGGCGCGTGTCCGGCAGGAGTGGCAAAGCCCACTGCCCCGTCTGCTCATCTTTGACAACTGCGAGCAGGAAGAGCATCTGCACGAATGGCAACCCACCACGGGCGGCGGCCGGGTGCTGCTCACCAGCCGCCGTGCCGACTGGCAGAACCCACACGTGCAGGAGCACCCGCTGGGCGTGCTGGATCGGGCGGAGAGCGTGGCGTTGTTGCTGGAATTGCAGGGGTCAGGGGTCGGGGGGAGAGAATGGAGCATGGAGAATGCAGAATGCAGAATGCCGGGCAGGGGGGAGGACGGGGAAGGCGAACATGTACAGGGTGAGCGTGCAGCATTCATTGCGCAGCACCCATCACTCGCGGCGATAGCGGCGGAACTGGGCGACTTGCCGCTGGCCCTGCATCTGGCTGGCAGCTATCTCCAACGCTACCAGAAGACGGTGACGCCTGCCCGGTTGCTGGCGCAACTGCAAAACCCCGACCTGCTCAACCACCGCGCCTTCGCGCCGGGCAGACACACCACCACCTCGCCAACCCGCCACGAGCTGGACGTTGGCCGCACCTTCGCATTGAGCTATGACCAGTTGCAAACAGAGGATGAAATAGACACACTGGCCCGGACATTGCTGGCTCACATGGCCTGCTTCGCACCCGGCGAACCCGTGCCACGCGACCTGTTACTCGCCACGCTACCGCCAGCGGGCGAGCAGGACAAACAGGATGCACAGGATGAACAGGACGAACAGGACGAAGAACGGCTGCTGCTCATCGAGGATGCCCTCCACCGCCTCACCGAACTCGGCCTGCTCAGCGAGCCACTGGTTGATGACGTGACGCAGGAGAATGCAGACCATTCTCCATTCTCCATTCTCCATTCTCCATTACTCCTCCATCGTCTGCTCTGCCTGTTTGTGCAGCAGATGGCCCCCGACGCCAGCGCACTCCCCGCTGTCGAGCAGACAATGCTCGAAACCGCCAACCGCCTCAACAACGCCGGCGACCCACGCCCGCTGCTGGCCCTGCAACCACACCTGCGCCACATCACCGACACAGCCTGGGAACGTGAGGATGAGCAGGCGGCAGGACTGTGCAACACGCTGGGCTACCATCTGGACATGACCGGCGACTATGCTGGCGCACGCCCCTACTACGAACGCGCGCTGGACATCCGCGAGCGGGTGCTGGGGGCGG
>CAYFVX010000619.1:0-3602 GCA_964346425.1 uncultured Chloroflexaceae bacterium
CGTTCCTGGCGTCCTGGCGGTTTCTATAACTATTCAAACGTATTTGGTATGAGGGGTTTGCAACCCCCAATCCCCCGCTTTGCAAAGCGGTAAACTGCTTAACTTAATGCGCATGCGTCAGTAAGCGGAACTTTCCTCCACTTCTGAACAGGTACAAAAAAAGAAGAATGGCTTGCCCGCATACCGCGAAGCAAACCATTCTCCATTCTCCACTATCCATTGTCCAATAGGACAGGCTACATGCCAGCGATGCTGCGCAGCGCGTCTACCTTATCCGTGCGCTCCCAGGGCAGGTCAATGTCCGGGCGACCAAAGTGCCCATAGGCAGCCGTTGCGCGGTAGATGGGGCGACGCAGGTCCATATCGCGGATGAACGCACCCGGCCGCAGGTCAAATACTTCGTTGACGCCACGCTGGATAACCTCATCGCTCACCTTGCCCGTGCCAAACGTCTCGATGCTGATAGAGAGCGGCTTCGCCACACCAATCGCGTAGCTCAACTGCACCTCAAACCGCTCCGCCAGACCAGCCGCCACCACGTTCTTGGCGACGTAGCGTGCGGCGTAGGCAGCACTGCGGTCTACCTTTGTGGGGTCCTTGCCGCTGAATGCACCACCGCCGTGCCGCGCCACACCACCGTAGGTATCTACGATAATCTTGCGGCCCGTCAGTCCGGCGTCCCCGTGCGGTCCACCCGTCACGAAGCGGCCCGTCGGGTTGATGAAATACTTCGTCTTATCATCCAGCAACTCGGTGGGGATAACATCGCGGATAATCTGCTCGAGCATATCCTCTTTGATGCGCTCCTGGCTGACTTCGGGCGCGTGCTGTGTGCTGATGAGCACCGTATCTACGCGCACCGGCTTGCCGTAGGAATACTCGACCGTTACCTGGCTCTTGGAGTCGGGGCGCAGATACGCAATCTGCCCCTTCTTGCGCAGTTGCGCCATACGCAACGTGAGCTTTTGCGCCAGACCAATCGTCAGCGGCATATACTCCGGCGTCTCATTGCAAGCAAAACCAATCATCATACCCTGGTCGCCTGCACCAATAGAATTCACTTCTTCCTCGGTGACTTTAGCACCACGGACTTCAAGGGCCTGGTCCACGCCCTGCGCAATGTCCGGCGACTGGCGGCCCAGGCTGACCAGCACACCGCATGTGTCAGCATTGATGCCATACGAATCGTCAGTGTAACCAATGTCGCGCACCGTATTGCGCACAACCTCTTGCATATCAAACTGCGCAGTCGTGGTGATCTCGCCGAGCAGCGCAACCAAACCGGTCGTCGTCGCAGTCTCGCAGGCCACCCGTGAACGGGGGTCTTGCTCCAGGATGGCATCCAGAATAGCGTCGCTAACCTGGTCGCACAATTTATCAGGATGTCCTTCTGACACCGACTCGCTGGTGAAGAAGAACTGGGGTGATTGCATAAATGTTGTCACAAGAAACTCCTCTTCTCTTGAAACTACCTTATCTGATTTTCCATCTCGTTGAACATGGTCATAAACATAGCTCCATAGGCAATGAACGCTATTATAACGACAATCACGATCACAATACCGATACCGAGGGCTATCCAACCATACATTCGTGCGCGGTCCGGGTTGGCAGCTTGTTTTGCCTTGCTCAGTGCTATACCGCCGATTATCAGCGGAGCCAGCGGAGCCAGACAATTAAAAAAGGGTATACAACTGAGAACTACGGTCACGCTGACAGAAAGCGCAATCAATGCCAATCGGTCGGCACTGGTTGCTGGCTCTGCTCCGGGTGGCATGGTATTGGAGTTAAGTTGACCTTCTGAAGGTTGCCAGACCGCCTGTTCGTCTGAGTTGTCAAGTGTCATGAATTGTCCTCTGCTTATGACCCCAAGTATTAAACACCTTTGGTATAGGGGATTTGTTCCCTCATAACCGTATTCTGGTGGGGTTTGTGGCGTTTACAGCTTTGCTGCAAACGCCACAAATTCCATCAGGCAACCGTTGGCACGTTTCTCCGTGCGTTGGCTACTTGTCATTGCAACCAACCATCCGGATCTAGGTACCTTCCTGCCAGGAGGTCAGGTACTTCTCTTGCTCCGGCGTCAACACATCCATCGTAATACCCATGGACTTGAGCTTGAGCGCGGCAATCTCGCGGTCGAGTTCTTTGGGTACCGTGTAGACACCCTTGTCAAGCTTGCCTTTGTTCTTGACCAGATATTCTGCACCAAGTGCCTGGTTCGCAAAGCTCATATCCATCACCGCACTGGGATGCCCTTCGGCGCATGCCAGGTTGATGAGGCGACCTTCGCCCAGCAGGTTAATCTTGCGCCCATCGCCCAGGATGTACTGGTCAATGAAGGCGCGTGGCTGGCGTTTCTCTTTGCTCATCTCTTCCAGGGCCGGAATGTTGATCTCGACATTGAAGTGACCACTGTTGGCAACGATACAGCCATCTTTCATGGCCTCAAAGTCGTCTTTGTCAATCACGTGCTTGTCGCCGGTCGCGGTGACGATGAAGTCGGCCAGCGGTGCAGCCTGTGCCATCGGCATCACACGGTAGCCATCCATAGCGGCTTCAAGCGCACGAACGGGGTCAATCTCCGTCACGATGACGTTGGATCCCATGCCGTGGGCGCGTTCGGCGATACCGCGTGAGCAGTAGCCATAGCCACCTACCACGAACGTCTTGCCAGCCAGCAACACGTTGGTTGCGCGGATAATCCCATCAATGGTGCTCTGCCCCGTGCCATAGCGATTGTCAAACAGATGCTTGGTATCACTGTCGTTGACCGCAATCACCGGGAAGTTCAGCACACCATCGGCAACCATTGCACGCAGGCGGATAACGCCGGTGGTGGTTTCCTCAGTGCTGCCATAGATACCTTCCAGCAGGTCTTTGCGGTCATTGATCATCCCGCTCACCAGGTCCGCGCCATCGTCCATGGTGATTTGCGGATTGTGGTCGAGCGCAGACTTGAGATGCTGATAGTAGACCTCATTGCTTTCGCCCTTGATAGCGAAGACGGGAATCTCGTCGTATTTGACCAGGGCGGCTGCCAGGTCATCCTGTGTACTGAGCGGATTGGAAGCGCACAGCACCACATCGGCACCGCCAGCTTTCAATGTGCGCATCAGATTGCCTGTCTCGGTCGTGACGTGCAAGCAGGCACTCAAACGCACCCCTTCCAGCGGTCGCTCTTTGGTAAAACGCTCCATAAGGAGACGAAGAACGGGCATTTCCTGCTCTGCCCAGCGCATTCGGCGCAACCCTTCGTCTGCGAGATTGATGTCTTTTACATCATACTTGGTCATAAAAATTTACTCCTTTACTTCCTGTCTACTATTTGATATCTACGTAATCTCCAGGCATGCGCCACTCTGCGCTACAGCCAGGCTTTGATCCAGGCATACCATTCGAGAAGCCCAATACCAGCTCGTTTTCAAACAAAGCACGCTTCCTTTGAAAGCGATCTGGTAGTTACCCCTCTTCGTTGAAATGGGCAACTGTCACCTGTATTCCCTTCTCCGTTGATGGGACAATATATTTCTCTCTCTTTCTGAGCTGCACCAGGCAGCGAAAGAGCTTGAGAACACACAGAAAACGCCATCACTCAACCC
>CAYFVX010000620.1:0-3589 GCA_964346425.1 uncultured Chloroflexaceae bacterium
CCGGGGCAAGCAAGACGCCTGCGTTTCCAGAGCTTGGAGGGACTTTACCAACAGAGTCTTGTAGGGGAGGGAGCGCATCAGAAAGGCATGGTTTCGCTTCTCTACGCGAAATCCTGGAAGGTAAGCATCGTTTCGTACACATGACGTTCACCATGGCTTTTTGATATGGATAATGGGGATATACAGCCGTATCATGCAATCAGGTGGCTCAGTGAGCCAGGGCTCATAGAGTACATCGCCCAGGATTGCATCTCCATCTCCTCCTTCTTCAGGATTGTTATAAAAAGAGGGGCCAGAAGGATCGTTCCACCAGTTGTTCTGTGCTTGTATGGGGCTTCCTCCAGACTGGCGCACTGCAATGAAGTTCCCCAGGAAACTGGAGAGGGTTGAGGAGATGACGCCTCCACTTTGTCTGAGGGCATGTCCGTGGGTGATGGCAAATTCAGAACACCAGACAGTCGTTTCGCCATTGGCGGCAATGATGCCCGATGGTCCTGATTCTCCTGCTGCGCCTGCGGATCTGTTCTGAAACGTTGATCTGGAAACTGTCACTTCTGAATCTGCCCCCTCAATGCGCATTGCCATGTCGTTGTTGAGTGACCCATTATTGCGAAAGACCGTGTTTTTAACCGTGACCAGACTATTGTTGATGTATAAACCATAGTCTGGGGTGCCTTTTGGGATACCGCCGGGGGCGTATGCATCGGCAATGGTGCTGTTTTCAATACGTACTGTGCCTGTTTGAACGTTGAGGATGGCGATATTGCCCGGTTTGGTATCGTTTCGTTCTCCTCCCTTGCGTATGGTTGCATAATTGATAAAGCCGGTTCCTTCACCGTTTGTACCATCGAAGACGATCCCGCGCCATCGTGGGGCGCCGGTGAAGGTAATCGGTTGCGTTTTGGTGCCAGGTGCTTGCAGGCTTCCTTCGATTTTTAGCCCGCCATTAACTGTTCCCATAACCTGGGTACCGGGTTCTACGGTCAGGACATCTCCCTGGGCAACGGTGAAAAAGGATTCAAGCCGATATCCTTCCAATCCTGTTTGCGGGGTGAAGACGATGTCTTTGCCGCTCTGCCATTGTCCACTTGCTATGCGCACAATGTTGTTTTGATTGTTTGAAAATGTATTCTCGTGTAGCGTGAGGAATGTTTCATTGCCATTCACAGAGATTGCATAGTCCTTATCCGAGTTGCCGTTTCGAGTAAGGTGTGAGGAGTGTATTTCAACCGTGCTGTTTTCAATGAAGATACCGTAATCTGTGACGTCGTTGTTAATGATGCCATGGGCTTCAACGTTGGATATACGGCTTTGCTCAATACGGACAGACGGACTGTTGATAATGCTGATATTGCTGCGTTGTGATACGGAGTTTCCATTGCCGCTATACCGGATTGTGGTTTGGCTTAATACGCCAGTGCCACCATTGAAGACCAATCCGGACCATTGTTCACCATCGCTGTCTATGGAGGATGTAAAGGTGATCGGGGTTGTTGCACTTCCTTCTGCGTTGAGCGTTCCCTCTATTCTCAGTTCGGTGTCTACTTTGCCTTTAACTATGACGCCAGGTTCAATAGTAAGAGTCCGTGCGGCTGGAACGATGACGTCGCTGGTCATAATGTAGGGACTATTTGCTGGCGTCCAAGTGGTGTCCGTTTCTATTGAGCCGCCAACGTTGGTGCTAAGCGATGATTGGGCTGAAACGGTTGCTTGCTTGCCCCGGTGAGCGGTGATGGATATTCCCAGGGTTATGGTTGTCAGGATGGTCAAGAGAAGTATCAGGGTTGTTGCGGGTAGCGATTTCATGTTTTGCCTCCATATTGTTGTTCCAGGATTTTTTTGTCTATTTTGCCAGCACCTGTTTTGGGAATGTTGTTGACGAAAACAATGGATTTCGGGAGTTTGTATGTTGCCAGAAAGAGACGCATGTATTCCAGGAGTTCATCGGCATTGACATATGCACCCGGCCGGAGTACCACGATTGCTCTGCCGACCTCGCCCCATTTGGTATCTGGGACGCCAATAACGGCTGCTTCTGAAATGGTTTCATGTCCAAGCATAACATTCTCTATCTCGGCTGGATAGATGTTTTCGCCGCCGGATATAATCATGTCTTTGCTGCGTCCTACAATATAAGTGTACCCTTCTTTGTCACGGTGTGCCAGGTCACCGGTATGGAGCCATCCGTCTACAATGGCTTTGCTGGTAGCTCCGGGATTGTTCCAGTAGCCAGGAATGACGTGGGGGCCACGGATGCGCAGTTCGCCAACTTCTTCTGGTTCGCAATCCTTGCCATCTTCGTTGACAATGCGTATTTGAATATGAAAGAGTGGATATCCCACTGCTCCTGCTTTGCGTTTTACGTCTTCATCTGGCATCCAGAAAGTATTAGGGCCAGCTTCGGTAAGTCCGTAACCAGTTTTGAAGCAGACGCCTTTTTCGAAGAATCGCTCCACAACTGGCATAGGACAGGATGCACCACCACTAAACACCATTCTGCAGCGCGAAAAGTCAACTGTTTTCCAGCGGGGATGTTGTTGCATCATGATCATCATCGTTGGGACGGCGACGAATGTTGTGATGTTGTAGTTTTCGATCAAGTCAAAAACTTGATCAACGTCGAAGGTCTTACAGACAATGGAACATCCGCCGGTATGCACCAGTGGTGTGGTGAAAACGTTCAATCCTCCTGTGTGAAAGAGGGGAAGATTGAGAAACGTGGTGTCCTTGGAACTCAGTTCCCAGCTCATGACGGTATTGGTAGCATTCCAAGTTACAGTTCCATGCGTAAGAATGGCACCTTTTGGTAGTCCTGTGGTTCCGCCGGTGTAGCAGAGTATCCAGGGATCATTCATTGCAATTGGCACTTCAGGAGGAGGTGTACTGGTTGCATGGGTGAGCAGATCATTCCAGGACATATGGTCACTGATAGGCGAATTGCCCATGGCAACCGGGTAATCTACGACGAGCCTGGTTTGCTTACAAAGTTCAATGACTTTGTCGTGAAATTCAGGACTGTATAGGAGGATGCGGGGGTTTGCTCCGCGAATGAGTTGTCTTAGTTCTTCAACGGATAGTCGCCAGTTGAGTGCCTGGAGAATAAACCCTCGCTTCTGGCACGCAAAGAGCGTATCGAGATATTCCACACTGTTTGTTGCCAGGATAGCAACTCGGTCACCTTTCTTCAACCCCATGCTTTGCAGCGCACTGGCGACATGGTTGGCCCGCTGGTTCCATTCAGCATAGGTTATGCGGTTGCCGGTGCTGGCTTCAATCAAAGCGACCTGTTTGGGAGAAAGATGGGCGCGTTTGTCTAACCAGTCTGTAGCACCATCTGCTGCGAATATGGTCATACGTTGCTCCATTCTTTATAGTATCGGTTCTCTTCCTTGAGAAATATGAGTGTCAATAATGTTCAAAATGGAAGGATGTTCAATTATCTGTACTGGCCTGCTGTAAGTAGTTCTCATTCTCTGGTTGTTGGGGTGCGTGTTGGACAAATCCCATACGCATGAAGCTCACGCTTATTTCCCATTGGGGCGCAGCCCCAAACCCCTTTTTGTTTTGGTTTTTTTGCGGCTTCGCCGCA
>CAYFVX010000621.1:0-3585 GCA_964346425.1 uncultured Chloroflexaceae bacterium
CAGGTGTCACCTGTTTGGTGTGCTGCTTGCGCACGGCAAAAAACACACGCAGCCGCGTGCCACAGCTTTGCAGTGGGGATTGTGAGGGAACCTGGTTCCCTCACAATCCCGCAGGCCCCCCCACTGAGGGGTTGGTGGCTCAAAGTGGAATGGGAGCGTTCCTCACGCAAAGCCGCAAAGATCGCAAAGTGTAGGAGGTTGCCGGCGGCAAACCCCTACGAAACGTATCACTCCTTACTCGTTGCGATCACTGGATACCGCCAGCCCGCCCAGTCAAACTGATTGTTTCCCATTGGTCCAGCATCTACTTCCAGGCAGAGCAATACCTTCTGGTTTCCATAGCTACTCAGGTCAAGCGATACCTCTTTCCATGTGCGGTGTTCCGGTCTATGCATCGGGTCTATCGTTTCGTGTAGCAGTTGATGTCGCCCATCCTGGGTGGTAATGCTCACGGTGAATTCAACCCCATCTGCTTCGGGTTCGTCCCAGACCACCGGGTTCAATGCTAGAGCTGTGTCCAGGTATGCCGTATCAGGCAGGTACAAGGCATAGGTGATAGCACTGGTGGCGTGCATAAAGAGAACTTGCCGGGTGGTGTTGTGCATGTGAAATTCCAGCGGTTGGATGTCACTTGTTTTGTTCTCTGGTTGGTCCGGGGGATATTTGGTTGTAGCCGGGCTCTCGGCCAGCAGTAATAAATCGGCGTAAACCTCTGCTGCTGCACTATCCAACGTGAGAAGTGTGCCTTCTTTTCCGTCCACCTGATATTCAAGAAGTTCGATCGTGTTTCCTTTTGGAGACTTTAACACCGCGATCATACCAGCAGTCAGGACAATGACAACGCCCCATCGCCAGATGCGGCTCTGTTTGCTCAGGTTACGCATCGCCATGTTTGCCACCAGGAGGAAGAGTATCAGCACCAGTGGATAAAGCACTATCTGGAATTTGCTCAGTGGTGAGCGCATGCTTGCAGGAAAGAGCGTATGGCGCATGTCATGGAGCACGTTTTCTACGGGTTGGTTGCGGTAGCGTATGGAAAGATTAAGCTTTGTATCTGATGCAGCATGATGGCTGGTATATGGTTCATGGGGCAGAAAAACCTGCAGCGGATGTTCGGCAGTAGCGCGGAGAGCCTGTAGCGAGAGCGTATATGTTTCGCCGGGGGTAAAGTGAACCGTGCGTGGTATTTTCAGTGTTGTATTGCTCAATGTTTCTGGCACGTCATGCGAGACTGCCGAGAGCAAAACCTCGTTCTGGTACGCGATTCGCCAGATGACCGGCCCCTTAAAATCAGTATCACGGAAGAGCAGCATGGTTATCTGGTCAATCTGTTCATGTTCAGCGACAAAGTTTGTGTGGCTCTCGAATGGGCCATAGGTTATCTGTGTGACATGCGAGTGGGGGATGATCGTTGGGTGATATCGCACCAGACGATGTAAATGGCGGTTGACATGGGATGGGAGTACGGTGGTAAAGAGCGCAAGCGTATTGACTACCAGGATACCTATGATGAACACGGGGGCAATATATTTGCGAAGTTGCACCCGACTAGCTAACTGGTCCCACCCGATGACAAGCATAATCATGAGGGGAACAATGGCTGAAAAGAGGTAGCGTCCCTGGGGTTGATAGCCAATATGGTAGCTTGCATTGATGACGAGAAAGAGTGCAATAAAAAAATAGAAACCACCAATAGCGACCAGCATTATTTGGGATGCAGGATGCCAGTGGGGGGATGGTTGCTGAGCGGGATGACGGCGATATTTTTGCACCATTTTTGTTAATCCCAGCAACAATCCTGGGATACTTCCGATGGTCAGGAACAGGAACAATCGGTAGATATCACGAGGCATGGCTAGTTCATAGTGGTCAAAGTACCCCCAGAATCCATGAAACAACATGGAAAAAAATGGTGCAAGTATTTTGTCCTCAAAGAGCATTTCTTTGAGGGTTCCGTGTCTGGAAAAGGGATTAGTTCGATAGCTGCCGGTTTCGGTCCCGATGACCGACAACCCCGTCGGATCGTTGTAGAGTATCCAGTTGCGCACATAACACCAGCCGCTGATAAGCAAAGCAATCCCACCAACCCATAGGACAGAGGTAAAAAATGTTCGCCAGCGGTGGCCCGGCTGGTTCCATGCCAGCCATATCAAGGTCAATCCTGCGGCGGCAATTGCGGTGGCAATAGTTGGCTTGGTAAGCAGACCGATACCAACCAGAATACCAAGCAAAATAAGCCATTTTCTGCTGGGGTAACGCGCACGAATTCCCCAGGCCAGCGCAAAGAAGATAGCTGCCGAAGCAGTGGTAATGAGATTGTCGCTGTTGACAGCAGCACTCATATACGTAAACATCGGGTTGAAGGCGACCATTGCTGCAATAGTCAGTGCAATGAGCGGACGATGGGGTACGATAACCCGGCTTGCACCATAGGCTGCTGCAACGGTCAGCATACCGATGACAACCGACACACCGCGGAGGGCATACAATTGCAGGACAAGCGGTTGGTCCTCCAACAACATCTGGATTGGCGTACCCAGCAAATAATACAGTGGGGGAAGCATAGCGTGTGCCATCAACAGGGATGGGTTATGGATGTAGTATGATTCACCATAGACGGGGAGTTTGTGATAGGTGGCGATGTAGCGTATATGGTCAAAGTGCGATAGTTCATCGGGCGGTTGCCCAGGATCTATAAGAGATGCCCAGAGTAGAGCATTGCAGGCGAATGCGAACAGGAGGATGGTAAGCGGTGAGTGTGCTATCCGCTTCCATACGAGTTTGAAACGTTGCATCTGTGGCGATTCTGTGTTACTCATACCAGATGTGCCTGGATAATGGGCAAAGGGTGTCGAAAAAACGACATGGCATGATAGCATGGAACGTGTTGAAGGTCAATCCACGCATCAGGCATACGTAACTGTTCAGAAGCCAGGGAAAACAATCCTGGAAGCGCGGGCAGCTTGCCCGCCTCAATGCAGGCGAGCCGCCCGCATTCCCAGGAATTTATCCCGAATGTGAACAGTTACGCCGACGAGGTTCAGACCACTCGTGACACGCATCCCAACGTGGCGAAGTGGGAAGTCTGAACGATGGATGAACATCGAATCGGGCTGAAGCCGATCATTCGCCGGGTGTGGGCCAAACAACGCCCAACCACAGCAGTATGCTCACTGGGCAGCAGTTTTACGGCGCGGACGTCCGTATTGAGCACCCATGCGGCAAACTCCCGTCCGATGAGGGTTATCAGCCGTTTCAAAGGTTGATCCGTTTTTGCCATCAGGTCTTCTGCTCCTCGTTGCTCACTGCTCCTTTGTCTGCATGCCCGTTACCTGCTCAAAACCTTGCGTAAACTCTTCCAGCGTAGCGGCCCGCAAGACGAGCTTGAAGAGCGAGCGTAGCGTCTGGTAATCGGTGATTGTGTCCAGTGCCGCATCTATCGGACGATAGATGGAGGAATGTGGGTCGAAGCGCAATGAGAGTGCCTCCAGGATATCCTCGCGCAACGTGAGGATGTGCCCTTGCTCTATCCCTTGCTCTATCCCTTGCTCTATCCCTTGCTCTATCCCTTGCTCTATCCCTTGC
>CAYFVX010000622.1:0-3577 GCA_964346425.1 uncultured Chloroflexaceae bacterium
GTTGATTCTCATCATCTTCAGCTTGACAGAACAAGAAAAAGTGCAAGGATAGTGAACGTTTACCACAGATGAACACAGATGAACACAGATGAACACAGATGAACACAAAGAAAGTAGCAGACTATGGGTTATCTCTTTGAAAGCCCGGAGGTTATCTGGGAACTCTTGCTGCGTCATCTGCAAATGACCGGCACCGGCTTGCTGATAAGTACCCTGATAGCCCTGCCAATCGGTGTGCTTATCAACCGCTATCGCTGGCTTTCTATCCCGGTAATGGGCACGCTGGGTATTCTCTACACGATACCCAGCCTCGCGCTCATCATCCTGCTGGTTCCACTGTTTGGCCTCAACGCGACCTCGGTTATTATCGCGCTGACTGCCTATGCGCAGGTTATTCTCGTGCGGAATGTGGTGGCCGGACTGGATTCGATAGACCCGGCCGTCATCGAAGCCGCGGAGGGTATGGGGATGAGCCGGTGGCGGTGCTGGTGGCGCATCGAGTTGCCGCTTGCCCTGCCCATCATGCTGGCGGGCCTGCGCATAGCGGCTATCGTGACGATTGGTATTGCGGCTATCGGGGCAAAGTTTGGGGCTGGCGGCCTGGGCAAACTGCTGTTTGACGGCATCGCGCAGAACCGTGATGATAAAATCTGGGCCGGTGCTATTGCGCTGGCACTGCTGGCGATGTTGGTGAACGTGGTTTTGCAAACGCTCGAATGGGCCCTCAATCCAGAGACCCGCATCCGCCGCGCAGAACGACGTCAGCAGGCAACAAACGTGCCCGTGCCGCAGGGGTAGCGGTATCAGTCATTGCCTGATTTGCATACCCTGTTTCCTGAATAGTCACAACATCGTGCCCAGCCTTGCGCAGTTCCTGAACAACCGGCAATGGAAAATGCTCATTTGCATAGAGTCGTGCTATCATCACGCTGCTTCATTTTCTCCTATCTGCTGCTCAATCTCTGCACGATGAGCGCGTTCATATGCCCAGGCATTGGCAAGGTCTTCTGCCCGCAAGGTTGGAAAAGCGTGCAACAAATCGGCTTCGCTACTTCCCAGACGACGAGCCTGCACCAGCACCCACACAGGGATACGAGTACGTACAATGCACGGTTCACCGCCACAAACAGTGGGGATACTTTCGATACCCGGAAACGCATCGCCTATGTCCCGTACAACCCATTGCAGAAGTTGTGCTTTTTCTGCGCGTGTCATCTCTGGCAACAATTGTTCTATGGTTTGCAGATGATGAAGCATCCTGCGTGTCCTTTCCAATGCGCTACGCTACGATTCGATTCGATTCGATAACAATAGCCTGTTCATACAGATATCTGTTCTCTGGGATTTATCTTTCTCTCAGGTTGCCTGTCCAGGTTGCCATGTATATACCGTTCAGTATAGCCGGTTTTACCTTGCTGTTCCAGTTTAGGTGGGGAAGTGGGGAAGGAAGTTGTTATCATTTCTGTAGCCGTTGTGTAGAGACGTTGCGTACACGTCTCTACACAAACGACTCGTGTTTCCCCGCGAATGTGAACACTACTCCATCGGAAAGTTACCCTCACTCCATCGGAAAGTCAGCGGTCACAGCTATAGTAACCACCGCCAACCCCAGCCAGAACGCGAACGCCAGGTCTGGCACAAAGTAAAAATTGTCTACCAGGCCGTGCAGCAGCGCGGCAGTCATGGCCGCTGCAAACCCTATAATAGCAGATACGGATAGTTCCTGAGTATACGCGCGTTGTTTTGCTCCACTTTCTGCCTCTTTGCTCCTCTGCGCCTCTGCGTTGAAACCGATGGTATCAACCGAACGTCGCCACACCGCCCGATAGAAACGGATGATGAGCCAGCCGAAGGCGATGAGACCCAGCATGCCCATGCGGAGCCAGATGTCGAGCAGCAGGTTGTGCGGGTGGGAGATGTATTGCTCGGTGGTCCCCCGCAGGGAGGGATGCATCACTTGCTGATAGGCGGGGTTGAACTGGTCCAGACCAATGCCGAGTAGCGGGTGTGCCTGGATGATTTCTAGCGTGGCAAGCCACGTCTTGACGCGCACGCCACTGCTCGCGCCCAGCCAGTTGAGCCGCTCGACGTGCAGGCCAGACGCCAGCATGACGATGAAGAGGACGAGCAGGACGAGCAGCGGTGCCAGCCGCCGCACAGACGGCTTCTTGCCCGGCGCAAGCCTCCGCAGTTCGCGCAGCAGTTGCAGCAGCAGCAGCACGCCCAGTGCGCCCAGCGCGCCTATCTGCGCCCCTTTAGAAAAGGCCACGTACATGCCGCCGATGCTCAGTGCGGTACACAGCGCATAGAAGAGCGTATGCCATACGCGGCGGTGGTCGTAGGCGGCCAGCGCGAGGATGCACGCCACCGGCCAGATGCGCCCCATGTACAGCGCGAGGTTGTTCGCATGCCCGTAGACGCTGTTGACGCGCAATACCCCCTCGACAAACAGGACATCCTCGCTAAAGCCAACCTCGTCGCCTATCAGTGGCGCAAGGTTGATGCCCCAGTATTGCAGAATGCCTACCAGCCCCACCAGCGCACCGCCAATGAGAAAGGCATGGATGATGGGGAGCAGGGGGTAGGGACCGCGGGATGCGGGCAGGTGTGGGGATGCAGAGACCTCCCCATCATTTCCGACACGCTGCGTCTCTGCGCCTCTGCGTCTCTGCGTTACCCTCTCTTCGTTTCCCGCTCCCTTGATGGTATTCCGATCGTCTTCTGCCCGACCCTTTGCGTCTTTGCGTCTTTGCGTGAGGCTCTGCTCGGATTTTGCCAATAGTGTCTTCAGCAGCACGTAGAAGATAAGCGGTTCCACAATCAGCCAGCGCCATTCGCGCAGGGCTGCGCCGCGCCCTTCCGACGGGGCGATGAGCACGCCGATGCTGCCAGCCAGCAGAAAGAGCAGGTAGGGCAGCAGCCGCATGAGCCAGGACTTTGTTGGTCTATGTGGTTCGGGTGATAAGGTAGGGGTTTGGCGGTGCCAAACCCCTGCCTGGGGCAGGCGAGACGCCTTCGTTCCCAGAGATTGGCGGGACTCTGTTGCTCCAATCAACCTGCTGCCCGACCCTTTGCGTTCTTTGCGCCTTTGCGCGAGGCTCTGTCCGAACGTTACCAGCAGCCAGCGTAGCCCGCTTGCGCCGGCGGTGATGAGCAGCACGATTTCATGCAATGGGAAGCGCACACCTTCCGCACGAATGCCAAAACGTTCGTCCCAGATGCCCTTGGGCATGAAAAAGAGCGGCACGGTGAGCGGCACATAGGCCAGCGCAAGGTCGGGACGCAGCAGCGCGAGCGGTGTGAAGATTGCCAGCCCCAGTGCGCTCATGGGCAGTTGGTAGGAGCCGCGGTAGAAGATGAGCAACCCTATCACCATGCCCAGGTGAATAAGCCATTCGTATTGTTGCTGTTTGCGGTTTGCCATGCTCTACTCTTCAGACCACTATTGACCGCTGCCCCCCTCAACGACTCTGATGGTAAACCTGTACGATCCTGGGAGCGCAGGCGGCTCGCCTGCCTGGGGGCAGGGGTTTGGCACCGCCAAACCCCTACCTGATAACCAATCCCCCCTTTACCA
>CAYFVX010000623.1:0-403 GCA_964346425.1 uncultured Chloroflexaceae bacterium
GGGATATCCAGGCGCAGGACGCCCGCGGTGCCGTCGAAGCCGCCAGAACGCAAGGACGGGAAGAAGGAATGCAGAAAGGAATGCAGAAGGGACGTCAGGAGGGATTGCAGGAAGGTCAACTGCTCACCCTGCGTGAGAATATCCTGGATGCCATAACGTTGCGGTTTCAGCCCTCCGAATCCGACTATGCTGCGCTGGAAACCTCGCTGGCACGTATCAATGAGGAACAAACCCTCCGCACGCTCTTCAAGCAAGTGATGCAGGCAGCAACCATCACAGACGTTCGGCAGGCCGTAGAAGCGTAGAAGCGTTGCAGCGTTGGAGCGTTGCAGCGTTGGAGCGTTGCAGCGTTGCAGCGTTGCAGCGGTGAAGCGGTGAAGCGGTTGGAGCGGTGAAGCGGTGA
>CAYFVX010000623.1:503-3572 GCA_964346425.1 uncultured Chloroflexaceae bacterium
AGCGGTTGGAGCGGTGAAGCGGTTGGAGCGGTGAAGCGGTTGGAGCGGTGAAGCGGTTGGAGCGGTGAAGCGTTCCAGCGTTCCAACGTTCCAACGTTCCAACGTTCCAGCGTT
This sequence comes from uncultured Chloroflexaceae bacterium, assembly GCA_964346425.1. GTDB lineage: Bacteria > Chloroflexota > Chloroflexia > Chloroflexales > Chloroflexaceae > JAAUSY01. The sequence goes on from CAYFVX010000623.1 coordinate 618, forward strand.
CCACCATTCCAATGTTCCCCTGGGATGTGCTATACTTCTCAGTAACAGAATCATGCAATCAAACTATCTGGAAGGCAGGTATGCTTCAGACCACTGTCTTTCTCGTATCTTGAAGGTATTATGCGCACCAGGGTTGTGAGAAGACACATGCTTTCTCCCAACCCTGTCGTATCCAGAAGAGCATTTTGTCAACCTATTCCATTACAGAACAGCTTTATGAAGGCGCACACTCGCTGGTGTATCGTGCTGTGCGCGATTCCGATAACCAACGAGTGATACTCAAGTTACTCAAAGAAGCCTATCCTTCTCCGCGGCTGATTGCCTGGTTTCGTCGTGAGTATGAAATCCTGCGCAGCCTTGACCTGCCGGGTGTTGTCAAAGTGTATCGCCTCGCACCTGTGCGTGAATTGCCCAATTTTGCCCTGCATGATCCCGATTCGCAGACCAGCACGGCTCCCTTGCAGATACCGCACGGCTGGATTATGGAACTGGAGGACTTCGGGGCAGATTCGCTCAAGCGGCTGGCTCTGGCCGGCCAGTTTGCTCTGCCCGATTTGCTCAAACTTGCTATCTCCATCACCGACATCCTGGGGCAAATCCACCAGCAGCATATCATCCACAAGGACATCAACCCGGCCAATATCGTGCTCAACCTCGATACCTGTCAGGTGAAGCTGATTGACTTTGGCGTGGCAACTCGCCTCTCGCAAGAGACCTCGACCTTCCGCAACCCCAACATTCTGGAAGGCACCCTGCCCTACATCTCGCCCGAACAGACCGGGCGCGTCAATCGGGCGATAGACTATCGCAGCGATTTCTATTCGCTCGGCGTGACGCTGTATGAACTCTTCACCGGCCGCCTGCCATTCGAGAGCGATGACCCGCTGGAATGGATCCATTGCCATATTGCCCGCACGCCCCCCCATCCGCAGGAATTTGCCCAATCACGCTATGACGTACCGCAGCAGATTGTGCAGGCAATCTCCGCCGTCATCCTCAAACTGATGGCGAAAAATAGCGAAGACCGTTACCAGTCGGTCTATGGATTGCGGGCAGACCTCGAACGCATACGCTTGCTGGTTCAGCAATGTGCTGCTGCCAGCGAGCAAGCGGCAAGCGCATTGGGAGCGCAACTTGCCAGCTTTCGGCCGGGTCAGGCCGACCGTGCCGAACGGTTTCAGATACCGCAAAAACTCTATGGGCGTGAGCAGGAGGTTGCGACCCTGCTGCACGTTTTTGAACGAGTCAGTCAGGGCAGTTGTGAGCTGATGCTGGTCACCGGGCAGGCCGGCGTTGGCAAATCTGCGCTTGTGCAGGAAATCTACAAGTCCATTACGCTGCGCAATGGACAGTACATTGCAGGCAAATTCGACCAGTTCCAGCGCAACATCCCCTATTCTGCTTTCATCCAGGCATTTCGCTCGCTCATTCGCCATATTCTCTCGGAGAGCGAGGCCAGCATCGCCACCTGGCGGGCCAGATTGCAGGAGGCGTTCGGCGCAAATGGGCAGGTTATCCTGGATGTTATCCCCGAAGTGGAGCTTATCGTTGGTCCGCAGCCACCGGTCGCTGAACTGACACCGGTGCAAGCGCAGAACCGCTTTCACCTGGTGTTCCAGCAGTTTATCAATGTGTTGACGAGCAGCGACCATCCGCTGGTGCTGTTTCTGGATGATATGCAATGGGCGGATGGGGCGTCGCTCAAGCTCATCGATCTGCTGATAACTATTCACGATACGCACAACCTGTTGCTCATTGGTGCGTATCGAGATAATGAAGTTGGTGGCGGGCATCCCCTCAAACTGATGCTTGATATGCTGGGCAACGAACGTGGGGCAGATGTGCGCGAACGTATCGCATTTCTGCACCTGACGCCGCTTACCACTGCGGATGTGAACCACCTGATCAGCGAAACATTCCACTGCGAGCATGCGCAGGCTGAGCCACTGGCAGAACTGGTACTTGCCAAAACAGGCGGCAATCCCTTCTTCCTGCGTGAATTTTTGCATACGCTGGTTGCCGAACAAGCCATTACCTTTCACGCCGAAAGCGGCTGGCAGTGGGATATGCAGCATATCCAGTCCCTTCCTATGACGGACAACGTTGCGGACCTCATCAGCCACAAGACCCGGCGGCTCAGTGTGCCAACGCAGCGCATGCTCCATCTGGCTGCCTGCATTGGCAATTCGTTTTATCTGACCACCCTGGCGGCAGTTGCAGACCGTTCGGTCGCGCAGACTGCCCGCGACCTGGACCAGGCGGTGGCGGAGGGGTTGATTGTCGCGCCCGGCGACACGCACGATGTGATGACGCTGGATATTGAAGAGGGGCTGGCAGATACAATAACGGCTGAATACCGCTTTGCCCACGACCGCATCCAGCAAACCGCCTATCTTGCGTTGCCGGAAAGCGAGCGGCACATTGTTCACTGGCGCATTGGGCACATCCTGCTCCGCTATGCAGGTGAGTTGACCACAATCCACAGAAGCAATGGAACGTCTGCTCCCCTGCAAGAACTGACACCGGCGCAGGAGGAATATCTGTTTGCGATAACCAACCATCTGAACCAGGGGCGTTTTGCCAAACTCGATACCGGAGACCTGGGAAGCACGGATGGAACGTTCTCGCTGACTGCACCACAACCCCGTTCGTTCGCGCAGCAGATTGCCCGCTTCAATCTGCTGGCTGGCAAAAAAGCCAAAGATTCGGCCGCCTATGAGCCGGCGTTCCGCTATTTTGCGACGGGGCGGGATATCCTGTACCAGTTTGCTGCCAGTGAAGCCGATTCCCCTGGCAAAACTGGCGAAACGAACAAACAGTTTCCATCCTTCTGGCAGACTGCCTACGACCTTACGCTGGCTCTGCATGTTGAAGCAGCAGAAGCGGCCGCGTTAAGTGGTCGGTTTGCCGAGATGGAAGAGCTTTTTGCGCAGGTGCTTGCCAATACCAGAACGT
>CAYFVX010000624.1:0-3557 GCA_964346425.1 uncultured Chloroflexaceae bacterium
TGTTTGCGTTTTTCGACGAAGTCGAAAAACGCAAACACCCCACCAGAATGGGCTGACACGCTCTTGCATGCATTTTTCGCTGTGCGCAAGCAAAGCTCACCGCAGGTGACCACCTTTTGTAACATATGTCCCTGCTGTTTCGTTGTATACTATAGTAAGGCCCACCGTAGCACATACCCCCTTGCCACCCCATAATAAAGACCAGCAATGCTTCCCCATCGTCGTTTCTATGTGCTTCAGATACAATCGGCTGATTCCCAAACCAAAAAGGAGGATACCAAAATGAATACCAGACACAACCTCTCCACTGAAAGCACGCCAGCATCATCACCCACCCCCATCGCTGGAACCGCCACCTATCGCCGGGCATTGGTCATCTCAGGCGTCCTCGCACTTGCCATGTTTGCGCTCATAAGCATTGCTGCATCTGTCTCTGCCCGCAACGAACAGACTGCTTTGCTTGCCCAGGCACCCCAGGCCGACTATGGCGACGCTCCCGACAACCAGACCACCCACTTTTTCCCCACGCTCTATACTACCACCAACGCTATCGCCAACCGCCGCGGCCCCTTTCACCAGGACATTTCGCAGGAGTGGATAGGTGCATCCAGCACTGCCGAAACGGATGCACGGGTTGTTGACCTCGACATAGACGACGGTAAACCCTTTGTCTTCGTCTGGCTGGTCAGCCTGCCGGCCCCGACGATTTTTTCGGTTGACGTGTCTATTGATGCGGATGCCGATACTTCGATCCGCTATCTCAATGTGCTCATAGACCACAACAACGACAACGAATGGTCGCTTATCCAGGACCCATTCACCGGCGAGTGGCCCGAATGGATTATGCGCAATGTTGAAATTGAGGTACCCAACGACATCCCGCCCGGTGAATCGCGCCGCATTCAGTCGGAAATATTCGGTTTCAGCCCTGATTTGCTGCTGTTCCCCGTGTGGGTACGCGCCACGCTGACGACCGAACCTATTTCCGAAAGCAGTTTCCCATACACGCAGGAATGGGACGGCAGCGGTCCGCGGGACGGCTTTGTCCGCGGGGAGACCGAAGACTACTTCATCACCTTCGATAGCAACCAGGCAATGCGGACACACGCGCTCACCGGTACGAACGGTATGACCCAATCATTCAAGCTGGCAACCTGCGAGATTGTCCCGCATCGCGTGTATTTGCCAGAAACCGGCGCACTGCGCGAATTTCATATCACGTGTATCAACCGTGGCAATGAAGACATCCCACAAATAGATGTCGTCATCAAAAGCTGTCGCGGTGACCCGCTCTACCTGCATTCTGGTGCTATCGCAGACTTTCAAGACGCCAGCAAAGTAGATGGACAGGATTTGCCCATTACCCAGACACTTGGGGGGATCAAACCCGGCGAAGAACAAACGCTCAAGTGGACGGTGCAATGGCACATAGGTGAACCCGATTCCCGCCGGGCTGTTTGCCCCTGGAAATTTGAATACGACCCACCAACCACCGAAGGCCCCGAAATCGTCATCAGCTACAACGATGTTGAGATCATCGAGCCGCACGAACCATTCGTGCCGGTCGTTCCATTTGACCAGTTGCCCCTGCGCATCGCAGAAACCGAAACGTTGAGCCTGCCGCTGGAAATTGTCCATATGGCGGAACATGTCCCCTACGGCACCGAAACGATTACATCCGCCTGGTTGCCCGAAGGAGCAACCTTCCTCAGTGGCCTGTCGGAAACGGGCCATGCAACCGCCGGCATTGAATGGACGCCCGGTTCCTGCGATAGCGGTTGGCACGACATCATCTATCTGGGCGAGGAAGTCACGACCGAATCCTATAGCTCCAGCACGCCGGTCACCTATACGGCCCGCTATACCATCCCGGTCCACGTCCTCAACACAAATCGCGCACCATCCGCTATCGAATGGGTCAACGAACTGCTGAACAATACTGCAGAGCTTCCATTGCAATGGCGTGGTGTTGATAACGACATGGACGAGTGTGGCAGCACTGATACGACTGACCCGGGTGACGGGCTACGCTTCACTGCCACCTTCTCCTCCAGCCACCAGATAACCACGACCGACCAGATGGCGGATGAAGAGGGAATCGTCACCTTCGATACTATTCCGACCGGTGAAACCGGCCCGCACACTATCGTCCTCACCGCTACGGACCTGTACGGCGCACAGGTGACGGAAGTTTTCACCGTGGAAATCGTCAATCCTGGCACCGTTGTCCTCCCCGATATGGGGGGCGTTGCCTTTGAACAGATTGATTATACCTGGGATAGCGCATCGCCCATACCTGACTCCAGCACTGGCAAAATCAATGTCAACAACGATACCCTGCTGGAAGCTACCAACATGCCCGATGGTGGCTACCTGAACATGCGCACCAGCCACGGCTGGGTCGTGCGCAATCTGCCGATCATACCCGACTTCTCCTACGGAGGTATCGCAACTTTCTTCAACCTGGGCATAGCAGATGGGACCGAGGTGAGCACCCTGGATACCTACTTGCTGCTCGCGCCAGAACCACTGATGAGTTTCAATGAATACCCAACATCCCACACCTTCCAGATTACTCCTCACGAATACAATGCGCAAGGCGTTGCATGGACCATACCAATAGAAGAGCAAGACGCTCCGGACCAGGTTCTCCAGATTACCAAAGTCACGTCTCCAACCCGATACATCCAGGAAGGACACCGCAACATTGAAGCCGAAACCAACCAGTGTTTGCCCGCCGCCATTGCCAATAGCCTGGAATGGATTTCAAACACCCACGGCATCAGCATGCCCCACCGCAACGTGCCTGGTGGGAATGGTGACGATTCTCTTGTCAGCCAACTGGACGAGGCAATGGAACGAAAACCAGGAGAAACCACCTCAATCAAAGCAGGACTGGAAGGCAAACTCACTTACCTGGGACAGAATGGTATCAACAACATCCAGACAAAACACCATGGCTTCTTTACCGACAATATCACCGTAACCCTGCCAGGCCCGGATGGTGAAACCGGCACGGAAGATGATGTCGAGATGGTCTCGGAATGGCGCAATCACTCATCGGAAACGCAAAAATTCACCAAACTCATGCCAGGCGAAGATGGCAAATACGGCACAGATGATGATCGGCAAGAAGACTTTTATGGGCACCCTATCTCGCCAGACTTTATACTCAACGAATTGCTGGAAGGAGAAGACGTAGAACTCATCTCGTTCTACCATGATGCACGTGTCTCCCACGCTGTCGAAGTTATCGGCTATGAAATCCGCGACGGCAAACCCTGTATCCTGTACGTATCAGACCATGTGCAGGGAGATAACACCCGCGGAACCGAAGGACCACCCGACTTTGCCTGCCTGGAAGACCGCGACAACGATGGACACATCAACCTTGCCCCCACCGACGATGAATTTGAATCGGGACCAGAAGTGTTGGCTGTCGTGTCGCAATCGCCCATCACGCCGACCGACACGATAGAACCTGAACCAGAGGCGACCAGCACACCGACCGTCACGCCCACCAGCATTGCGGAGGATGATGCGACGACGACGCCAAC
>CAYFVX010000625.1:0-3548 GCA_964346425.1 uncultured Chloroflexaceae bacterium
AGCACGTTATTTCGTATGCGATAGGTTGCGTTTTCTCGTGCTACAGGGCACCGTCTGGGGTGCATGTTCGGAGGTGTTGCTCGCCGATGTGTTCAGGATGGAAGAGTGGGCAACAGGGATGGGAATAGGAGTTTCAGGACTACACGCTACGATAGGATATATCATCAGAGACAGAGGGGAAGCGTATGCGCGTTGTTGCAATGATTATGGCGGGCGGCGAGGGCACTCGTCTGAGTGTGCTTTCTGAAAAACGAGCCAAGCCATCGGTCCCTTTTGCGGGCAAGTTCCGTATTATAGATTTCACGCTCTCCAACTGTGTCCATTCAGGAATCTTTAATGTGGGAGTGCTGACCCAGTATCGTCCGCATTCACTGAACCAGCATATTGGTATCGGGCGTCCCTGGGATCTGGACCGCAATCGTGGTGGTGTTCGTTTGTTGCAACCATATCTGGGTCGGCATGACCAGAGCTGGTATCTGGGAACTGCTGATGCGGTGTATCAAAATCTCGGTTTTGTGCGTGATCAGCGTGCAGACCTGGTGGTTGTGCTTTCGGGCGACCATATCTATAAGATGAACTACAGCAAGATGATTGAAGCTCATCTGCGCAATCGGGCGGATCTGACGGCGGCCGTTATGGATGTGCCGGTGGAAGAGACGAACCGCTTTGGTATTATGACGGTAGATGAGACCAATCGGATTGTTGAGTTTACTGAAAAGCCCAAAGAATGTGATAAAGGGACGCTGGCCTCTATGGGGGTCTATGTCTTCAATACGAGTGCGCTGGAACGTCGCTTGAGTGAGGGTTCTCAGGATAATCCACGGGTTGATTTTGGTAAGCATGTTATTCCGGCGATGATCGCCGATGATGTTGATAAGGTGTATGCGTATCCATTCAGCGGCTATTGGGTAGATGTCGGTACGATACAGGCATATTGGGAAACCAGTATGGAGATATTGGATGCGGATTGCCCCCTTGATCTGTATGATACAAGCTGGTTGATACAGACACGAAGTGAGGAACGGCCACCCGTCAAGATAGGGCCACAGGCACGTATCAATCGTTCGCTGGTTTGCAATGGGTGTGTGGTACGGGGAACGGTGGAACATTCCGTGCTTTCGCCGGGGGTTTATGTTTCGCCCGGTGCGGTGGTACGCAATAGCGTTGTGATGAACGATACCTGGATTGGTCCGGGAGCTATTCTCGACCGCGTGATTGTGGATAAGCAGGTGGTTGTTGGAGCGGGGGTCAGTCTTGGTTGGGGGGATAATGATCATATTCCCAACAGTATGGAGCCAGAAAAGCTGACGACTGGGATTACGGTTGTTGGCAAAAGTTCGCATGTTCCACCGGGTATTCATGTCGGTCGCAATGTGTTGATCAACGCTGACCGTGATGTTGAGCATTTTCCTGAAGGTGATGTACCAGACGGTGAGACAATATAAAAGGTTGAACCAATGTTACATACATTAGCTATGATCCTGGCTGGTGGTGCTTCTCCCGACCTCAGTGTTCTCACTGCGGAACGAGCGGAGGCGGCATTACCGTTTGCCGGCAAGTTTCGGATTATTGATTTTACGCTCTCCAACTGCGTCAATTCGGGTATTTATAATGTAGATGTCCTCACGCAGTATCGTCCGCGTTCTCTCCATGCCCATCTGGATGTGGGCAGGCCCTGGGATCTTGACCGTGCGCAGGGAGGGTTACGCGTGTTGCATCCTTCGCCAACGCCGGAGGGTGGGGGATGGCAGCGTGGCACGGCTGACGCTGTACGCTATAATATGGACTTGCTTGAGGAGTATCCGCATAATACGGTGCTGGTTCTGGCAGGAGATCATATTTATAAGATGGATTATCAGCCTATGATTCAGATGCACCTGGAAAAAGAGGCTGATATTACGCTGGCTGTGCATACGGTCAGTCCCCATGAGTCCTACCGCTATGGTATTGTGTCGGTGGATGATGATGGGAAGGTTGAGGAGTTTGTCGAAAAACCTCGAAGGCCCATTCGGCAGGGTTTTCATGAGGTTCCGCTGGCGTCCATGGGCATCTATGCGTTCCGCAAAGATTTTTTGATGGATGTTTTGTCGCGAGGCAAGGATGCTGATTTTGGACGTGAGTTGCTGCCCCGACTGATAGGTCATGTCAACGCATTTGCCTATACGTTTCAGGGGTATTGGGCAGATGTTGGCACGGTGCAATCATACTATGAAGCCAATACTGCGCTGTTGATTGAGACGCCGGCCCTTGACATGTATGATCCCGAATGGATTATCCATACGACGAGTGCGCAACGTCCGGGTGTTGAGATTGGTTCAACTGCTCGGGTGGAAAATAGCATGATTAGCGATGGGTGTCGGGTGCATGGGCAGGTTACGCGTTCCGTTTTGTCGCCCGGCGTTTTTGTAGGAGCCGGCGCTGTTATTCGTGATTCGGTGATTCTGAGTGATACCTGGATCGGGCCAGGGGCAAAGGTTGAGCGTTGCGTTATTGATGAACGGGTGCATGTCGGTGATGAAGTGTTGCTGGGAGAAGGGGATGATAATACCCCAAATTCGTCTGCACCCAATAAGCTCAATACTGGTCTGACGCTGGTTGGCCTGCGTGCGCAGGTTCCAGCCGGTGCCCGTGTCGGGCGGAATGTGGTTATTTCCCCTCGTACCGGTGAGGGTGCTTTTGGTCCTGACAGAATCATCGCAAGCGGCACAACATTGGGTGCTTAGAGGTTAGAGCATAATGCGCGTATTGATGCTATCCTGGGAATATCCGCCACATATGATAGGTGGTCTGGGGGTGCATGTGGCGAGTCTGATCCCCGATCTTGCGGCTGCAGGGATTGAGGTTTCGGTTGTTACCCCCTTGCTCAATGGCGGCGAGATGCAGGAAGAAACTCCGGAAGGTGGAAAGGTCTTCCGCATCAGTGTTCCCCATATTGACAATGCGAATTTTACGACGTTTGTCGCGCATGCAAATTATCATCTTGAGCATGCTGTGCATCTGTTGTGTACCCAGTCGGGCAGGTTTGATATTATTCATACGCACGACTGGCTTACGGCTACATCGGCTATTGCGTTGAAGCAACACTGGCATATTCCGCTGGTGGCGACGATTCATGCGACGGAACGTGGGCGCGGACGAGGGATGTTGCATGGCGATCAAGCCCTGCAAATTGATAGTCTGGAATATCAGTTGACGTATGAAGCCTGGCGCATTATTGTGTGTTCAGGCTTCATGACGAAACAGTTAGTTGAATCATTCCAGACACCTCGTGATAAGATTGATGTTATTCCGAATGGGAGCAATATCCATCCCAATCCGTTCCAAAATGAAGAAGAGCGTCGTGTGTTTCGCCGAAAGTATGTAGAAGACGATGTTTCGATTGTTTTTTATGTTGGTCGGATTGTTTACGAAAAAGGGTTGCACATTTTGCTTGATGCTCTGCCACGTATTCTTCATCAAGAGCGACGGAACGCTCTCCAGGGCCGCGTGGCCATCTCCGTGCGACAGTTCCTCGGCGGGCAGCGCGTCGGGCGTCGTCACGGCATCCG
>CAYFVX010000626.1:0-3534 GCA_964346425.1 uncultured Chloroflexaceae bacterium
CGGTATCTCTCAACCGCTTTGCAAAGCGGTTGATGAAAAAGTCTCCACATGTGAGGGTTGGGGGTCGGGGGGCAGTTGGTAAACTCTATCTCTTGCCCGGAGCTTTGCGCCTTTGCGCCTTTGCGCGAGGCCCTGCTCCCACGTCTGAACAGTTACCCACGCGATGGTATTTGACAACTTCCCACTTCGTATGGAAGAATTGAGCGTTATCCGCAAAGATGAGGAGCACGGCGAGAGGCACGACGAAATTTACCAGCGAACGCTATTATCTGTTCTTCTGGATGCAGGCTTCCGCCAACCAGCCATTATGAATACCAACACGACCATCCAGCCCAATATCAGCAACCGCGAAGCAGCAGGCGATATAGAAACCCTGGAAATCTACGTCACCCAACTGAGCAAAGAAACCCAGAAGTATTATGTCAAACTAGAACTGGCACACGGTGGTACCTTCAACGGCCGCATGACGCTCAACGACCTGCCCCCCCCACCGGCCACACCCTCCGCAGAAGCTATCAGTCAATATGGCACCACCCTCTTCGCCACCCTGCTACCCGGTCGCCTCGCCAATGGCTTCCACCAGGCATGGTCTGCCGCGCAGAACAACCAGCATCTCTTGCGTATCCGTCTCTGGATAGACAGCGACGACCCCACCATCCACGCCGTCCCCTGGGAACTGCTGCACTACGACATCGGCGGCAAAGAACCCCTCCTGCTGCCGCTGGCAACCAGCGACCAGACTGCCTTCTCGCGTTATCTTTCCAGCGGCGACCCCTGGGGCGAGCCGGTGGCGCACCGCCCGGTCAAAATCCTCATGGCTATCTCCGACCCGTCAGACCTCGGTCCCGACGGCGCATGGTCCCATCTCGTGCCGATTGATGCGATTGCCTATCGCGATGATTTGCGTGAACGGTTCAAGTCGCTGCGGCAATTTGGCGAAGTAACCTACGATTTTCTGCCCTGGTATGGCAAACGCGCCTCCGCCGAAAACCTGCACGCCAAACTGGAAGAAGACTTTGATATTTTGCTCTACTTCGGGCACGCGCTGACCCACCCCGAACTGGGCACGCGGCTGCTGCTGGTCGAAGACCAGGAACCCCACCGCGGCAAACTCTACGATGGCGAAGAACTGGTTGAGCGTATGCGCAACTCGCGCGAACTGCGCCCGCGCCTGATCGTGCTGGTCGCTTGCAACACCGCGACGACCATCACCGTACCGCCTCCCGAAGCCGCTGAAAGCGGGACCGGCGACGAGGGACCGGCGACCGGGGACAAGCATCGGACAACTACCACAACCATTGACACCGCTGAAAAGGGCAATACGACGCAAAAACATCCCCCTGTGAGCGAGGAGAAGGGAAGTAGGGGGTTGCCGGTGGCAACCCCCTACCGCAGGGAAACACCGCCAGCAGACGCGCGGACCGTAGACGATACGCTCTCCTCGCTGGCCGCACAGCTTGTGCAACAGGGGGGAGTACCAGCCGTGCTTGCCATGCAGCGGCTGGTAGATATTGCCGATGCCCGCGCCTTTACCCAATACCTGAGCGACCAGCTCCTGCGCCACGGCATCATAGATGTCGCCGTCAACGAAGCTCGCCGCCAGCTTTATCAACCCGACAGCATTGCCTGGAGCACGCCCTTCCTCTACATGCGCACCGAGGATGGCCGTCTCTTCTCGCCCGACCCGCGGCAGGAATATGCACGAACACTGCTCAACGACCCACATTTCTCGCGCTGGCTGGGCGATGATTCGCCCTACATTGAAATTGAAGTATTGACCGTGCCGTCCGGCAAAGACTGGACCATCCTGATGGAATACCCCGAAGATGCTCCGCTGGCCCAGGACGGCATCCAGGCTCTGCGAGATGCCATCAACCGCCCGCCACCACAACCGGCGGAAGAAGAACAGCCCGACTCCCTCTTTGCGGAAACACTCCCCGCCGATCTTTCCAACCTGGTCGCGCTGATTGGCCCCCCGCACGAAGGCCAGTCGGTGATGCTGCGCCGCCTGACCGCCCAGCTTGCCAGCAACATTTGCAACCGTACACCTGAGCACACCCCGGCAGACAACAACTTTCTCTATCAGCAAACGGGCATTTTTGTCTCGCTGGAAGGCTATGAACACCAGCCAGTCAGCAGCCGCCGGCTGGAACGGCTGATTACCGCAACCATCAGCGACTACTACCCCGATATGGGCAACCAACTGCTGGAGCTCTTCCAGGCAACCAGAGGTGGCCCCGATCCCTCGCTTCCCTCGCTGAAACGGCCCAACTATGTCTTCCTGCTCGATGGCCTGGACAAAATATCCGACGATTATCGCCTGGACGCTGCCAGAGAAATCCTGGCAATGGCGGAAGCTCTGCCAGAGCATCACTTCATTGTCAGTTGTAGCCAGCGGGTCTTTCCCACGCTTATCGCCAATCGGTGCTGTGTGCTGCTGTTGCAGCCCGTCAACGAACGCATCGTCTTGCGCTACCTGCGGCGGCGCAACCCGGAGCAGAGCCACACCCTGTTTCGGCGCATTGTGGAAAACCAGTTGCTTGAACTGACCACCGACCCGGTGTTGTTGACAATCATCTACCAGCGGTTCACCGAAAGCGAGTCCGCTACGCTGACCCGCAACGAACTCGTGCTCGACTACCTCGACCAGGCACTCGCTGGTATTTCTGCCCCCTACACGCAGGATGACGCCGCCCGCAAAACGCTTATCACCCTCGGCTGGCATTCTCGCTGGCTGCACAAAGAAACGCTCTCTATCAGCGAAATCTTCTCTATCATGCAGGAGATACGCCAACACCGCGACTACAACCTGGAAACCCTCTACCATATCTTCCACCAGGAAGACCTGCTGATGAATGTCGGGCAGCACCAGATACGCTTTGTCCATCCGTTGCTCCATTCCTACTGTGCCGCGCTCAAACTGCTCAACCTTGCCGACCTGCAGCAACGCATACAGGATATTCTCGTGATGTGCAGCGTGCCGCACCTGCAAAAATGGTGGGAGGACACGCTGTATGCGCTGGTCGGATTGCTCACCGACCCGATCCCGCTGTTTGAACGCTTCGCTGATGCGGCGCATGGCTGGGGCGGCCCCCACCGTGTGCTGCTGGCGCGTGCGCTGGCATGTTTGTCCTTTGAAACCCTGCGCAGTATTCCGCTCTATCTGCTGCAAAAAATCCTGGATGCATGTGTAGTGGGGCTGGACCCCATGCGGGAACCCTCTATCGAAATGCGTGCCGCCATCCTCACCGCGCTTGGCCGCATCAACCAGCCCACCACCGAGTGCGACCTGCAGACAGACAGCGAACGGATCGACCTGCTCAGACAAATTGAGCATCGGCTTATTCGTATCCTCATCAGCCGCGTGCGCCAGACGCCCACCGGCACCCGCTATGAGTATACCCGCGTGCGCATAGCCGCCGCCCGTGCGCTGCGCACCCGCTTTTCTGTCTTCCGTAAACAGACCCAAGCAGCCGTCTGTCACCATCCAGAGATAGCGCAATCATTTGCCGAGGATATGACCCCTGAAGAGCT
>CAYFVX010000627.1:0-3530 GCA_964346425.1 uncultured Chloroflexaceae bacterium
GGAGGCGGCCATCGATGCCCTCGCCGGCGCTATAGCGCATCCCACTTGGGCGGCTTTCCCCACGCCATACTGCGCGACACATCCAGCAACAAATGCACATCTACATCCTGTTCCGCCTCACCGAGCTTAATCAGCATCGTATTATGCCGCGCATACGCATTCCAATCCACATGCCGCAGGTCATCCCCATGCGCATATGGCCGATGGTCACTAAAAATACTGGAAGGGAGCAAATGGCGGCTCAGATGCTCACCCCTGGCAGGATGCCCACGCAACGTCCGCTGCGCCTGCAAACTCAACCGCTCCAGGCGGCGCAAGAACCGCTCATCAAAAAGCGGCTCCTCCTGCGAAGAAACATTGTCATTGCGACGGTGAAAAATATTCTTGAACCACATCCCGTAAATCCGCCGGAATACGCAAAGGATCCTCGCCTACCTGCACTCGCGTATCAGCCGGCCTACTATCATCCTGCTCAAATCTTCCTTCACCCAACTGCGCATCTTCCGGATCTTCACTACTCGAATCGCTGCTTGATTCACCAGTTTCATCACCTTCAAGCTCAAGCGGAACCCCCTCAATACCCAGACGCTCATGTGGCCTGGAACGCTCACGTCGGTCCCGCGGCGGCGTATCATTGCCAGCCTCCGGCTGCCCCTGCGCCTGATCATTCCAGTCCTGGGGTTGCTCTGGTTGCGGAGGTTGCTGCGCCAGTTGACCTTCCTGGGGTTCAGCCTGTTCATCAGGCTGCCCCAGATCTTCGATTGCTTCTGCCAGATCATCCAGAGCTTCCGCCGCATCCTGCGGCCCCTCCTCCATCCCATGCGCATTATTCCGGAGCTGTGTTGCCAGCTCCGGGTCATTCACCCCAATCTGATCAGCCGCATCGCGCAGTGCATTGGCAATATCGCGTCGTGTTTCAGGCGAAAGCTGCTCCGCCTGGTCTGCCACCTCGCGTAAACTTTGTGCAGCCCCAGATGTATCACCACGGTCGAGTGCTTCGGCTGCCGAACGTGTGACGCTCATATCGCGCAACGCATCGGCAAGAGCTGTCATAGACTGCTGATCACCACCAGAAAGCGTAGCCGGCTGCACCTGCTGCTGCTGCTCTATTTGCTCCTGACCAGTAGCCGCCTGCGGGTTACTACTGCGTGGTGGTTCAAATGGCTCCATCGGAAACTCTTGCGGCGGATCACCAGGCTGAGCCAGTGGCGGCAACGGCAACGGCTCACTTTCCGCAATCGAAGGCAACCGAATACTCACCAGCAACATCATACCGCCAGCCACCAGCAACAAAGCCGCCAGCGCAATCACCTCCGGCCAGGGAAACCGCTGACGCATAGCACTATACCGCTGCACCTGCGTCGTATTATGACGAGCCTTCGAGACAAGATACGCCGCAATCCCCTCGCTTTCCCCTCGTTCATTCACCTCAAGCGCGGTTACTATCTGCTCTTGCAACCCATACCGTTTGTCGAGCCGCCGGGCAACCTCATCGGATGGCATGCGAGGCCGCAGCAGCATCACCGCCCCCAACGCAATACCAGCCAGCACCAGTGCCTTGAGCAACGTATAATCAAGCGACCAACCAAACAGCAAATGCGCCCCCAGACCAAGCGACCAGAACGACAGACCAAGACACGTCGCCTGCAACAACGTCCTGACGCCCCGACGCGACCAGCGTTGACTGGCAAGCCGTTCAAGCTGCTTCTCAAGCGGTGTTTTTTGTCGCTTCTTACTCATAGCCCAATGTCCTCCTGTAACCCTCTCAAAGGGGATGGTGGCTAGTGGGGAATGGATAGCCTGAAGGCACAAACCACTGCCGCAATCCCTGAAACCCTTGCGAAGGGCAAAACTGTAGAAACAAGTATCCCTTAGAGAGAGATATTCGTGGTATTCGTGGTTGCTGCCTGATCACCCAGATCTGGTAGTAACCCGCGCCGGATGGTCTGCTTCATACGCCGCAATCTGCTCATCCTGCTGCAACAGAAACCCCAGTTGATCAACCCCATTGAGCAAACAATGTTTAGCAAAACCATCTATCGGGAACCCAACCTGCCGCCCATCATCCAGCGTAACCGTCTGGGCCTCAAGATTGATCGTTACGCTTGTGTCCGGGTCTTCTTCACACATGCTGAGCAACTGATGATAGGTCTCCGCATCAACCGTGATAGGCAACAACCCATTTTTGAGCGCATTATTGCGGAAAATATCGGCAAAATAGGTACTGATAATCGCCTTGAAACCAAAACCCTTCAACGCCCAGGGCGCATGCTCACGCGAGCTGCCACAGCCGAAATTATTCCCCGCCACCAGTACCTCCGCGCCGGCTGCTTCCGGCGTATTGAGCACAAAATCGGCAACAGGCTCACCATCTGGCCCAAAACGCCAGTCGGCGAATAATGCCTCACCAAGCCCTTGCTTATCCGTCGCCTTGAGATAGCGAGCCGGGATAATCTGGTCCGTATCAATATTGTCCACTGGTAATGCCACAACCTTTGCCTTGAAGGTAGTGATTGGCTCCATGTACTATAACTCCTTGTCTTTATAGTAGCTCGCCACAATCCGTTTCAACAACTTCAAAATAATCTCTGCTTCAACTTTTTGCGCATACTCTCTGGACGTTTCAACCCGCATACTTACGTTCTCTGTCTCAACCCCTTCAACGACCGTGCGCAGAAACGTCCACGTATCACCAATGATATAGCAACCAAAAAGCTCTTGCACCGCCTGCTGATCAGACTCCCAATTCAATCGTGCAGCCGCCAGCAACTGTCCATACAACTGCGCACGCGGGTCGGTCGCTTCCAGACCCCGTTTTGCCTCAACAACAATCAGGTAATAGGCCGTCCCCATGAGAGCATTGATATGCCTGCCCAGCACCCCATCCGCGACACCTTGCAACTCACAAGACGCATACTGTGCTCGTAGCGGAACCTGTGCCCACGCCCGCACATTATCTTGCTCTGCAAGCATCAGCAAAGGATAGATCGCCCGGGACCAGAGCGTCGCTTCATTCAACAAGGTCAGCGCATCACGCTGCAACCGTGCAACAATATCGTGTACCTGCCGTTGCTCATCAGCAGTGAGCGCATTCTGCTCAACCTGCGTCCAGGCATAATCAGCGATACCTTGTTCATTGATCGTTGCAACACGCTTGAGCTACGCTACGGTAAGCGTAGATAACGCAATAACTTCCATAGGCAAAAATACCTCTGAAAAGATGCGCACCGAGCGGCACCGTCCCTGCATTGCATTATAGCATAGCTGCAAAACAGCAGGCAGGCTCCCTTCGTTGAGAAATAACAGTTTTGCCGCCATATCTCCCTACATCTTGCACATCACATGGGTAGAGATTTTTCCCAGGCAAGAACCCCATTGCCAATCGTAGCCGCGGTTTGGAGCTGCGGGATCTGCCCATATGTCCGTTTCTTTCGTGGCAAAACCATCCATCTGCTGCGAGGATTTCGTACACATTATCGGTAGCACCACGAAACATCGTGGACGGGATTTTACCGTGGGGTGTGTGCGTT
>CAYFVX010000628.1:0-3516 GCA_964346425.1 uncultured Chloroflexaceae bacterium
CATTTTTTGCCTTGCGCAAGCAAAGCCCACCGCAGGTGACACCTGTTGAGGGGTACACCCTCTCATCGGGGGATCCCTGCGGGTATGTGCGGGAACCAGGTTCCCGCACATACCCTTTTAGCGTGGGGTTTGTGGTTTTTTCGACTTCGTTGAAAAAACCACAAACCCCACCAGAATGGGCTGGCACGCCCCTGCGTGCGTTTCATGCTTGTTTGCAAGCGGAGCTTGCAGTGGGGTACACCCCGCCGAGGGGGATACCCTGCTGAAACCTTATCCAGTCATGATTATCTGTTTTGACCAGCGCACCCACATCGGTTGTGGGGCAGAAAATCGAAACAACGCGCTACGCTGTAGCCAGTGTGGAAGACCACTACGATATGCCCTCTTGCTGCATGATCCGGGCAAAATGCTGCGCGATTATCGCATTCTGCGCTTGATCGGCTATGGCGGTTTTTGCGCGGTGTATGAAGCAGAAGATACACGCAATCCATCGCTGCATGTCGCTATCAAAGAAACCTTCGACCACAACAGCATTCGCCACTTTCGGCGTGAATTCAATGTGCTTAAAAATCATACCCATGACCATCTGCCGCGCTACTACGAAATGTTTGAATCGGATGACTTTGACGAAAGCGGCTATCTGGTGATGGAGTTTGTACCGGGCCAGAGCCTTGAAGATGTGCTAAAAAAACAGGGACCGCTGCTCGAATCGCAGGTATTAGGGTACGCGCTCCAAATTTGCGAAGTATTAGGATACTTGCACGGTCAGGACAATCCTATCATCCACCGTGACATCAAACCGGCCAACATTCGCCTGACACCGGAAGGGTTGATCAAACTGGTGGATTTCGGATTGCTCAAGATGGGGCAACAACACAAACGCAGCACCGTGCGGGGCGCAACGCCAGCCTATAGCCCCTATGAACAGTTTGGCAGCGGCGGAGCCGACCACCGCAGCGATATCTATAGCCTGGGAGCCACATTATACCAGTTGCTTACCGGGAGAGAACCGATACCAGCACTGGACCGTCTGGACGTTTCGCCAGACCCATTGCGCCCCCCGCACGAACATAACCCCAAAATCTCGCCCCATGTCTCCGGTGCGGTGATGAAAGCGATGTCGGTGTTTCAGCGCGATCGTTTCCAGGAAGTGAGCATGCTGAAGGAAGCCTTGATACGACCCATCGAACAAGTAGACGTGGAGCCGGGCACTCTCCAGACACCAACCTCTTCGCAGACACGCCTCAAATCGAACCCTATCACCGTACAGGTTGAAGGCTGGAAAGATGAAATGGCTCCCCTTGATACGCAGTTTGGTGAGAGCGAAGGATTCTGGTGCTACGTCCCGGACGGTAGCTATCGCATTGGCGGATGGGAAAATTCGCAGATAAGCTCCACCATAACTATTGCGGCGTTTTGGATTGCCCGCTTCCCAGTCACAGTGCGGCAATATGCCCCTTTTGTCACGTATGGGTATCGTGAAGATGCAGAACGCTGGTGGACGCCAGAAGGCTGGCAGTGGAAACAAAAAAACAACTGCTTCTACCCGGCAGGATGGGATGACCTGGACTACAACGACCCGAACCAACCGGTCATCGGCGTAAGCTGGTATGAAGCAACCGCGTTTGCCAACTGGCTGACCGAGCAACTCGCCAGTATCCTGCCAGATGGCTATGTTATTCGCCTGGCAACCGACGCCGAATGGGAAGTAGCCGCAGCATATAACGAGAAAATGGAACGGTTTGCCTATCCGTGGGGCAATGAAGACCCGACTCCCGAACACGCCATTTATGATGAAAGCGAGTTTCAACATACCGCACCGGTGGGCATATGCCCGGCCGGGTCAGCCGCCTGTGGTGCGCAGGATATGGTGGGCAATATCTGGGAATGGGTGGCTAGTAGCTATGCCGGCTACCCCCAACTGAGTTATGAACGACGGCAGGATTTTGCCGTCAATGAGTGGGATGTCGGGCTACGCGGAGGCGCATGGGACAATAACAAAATCCATATACGCTGTGGCGCACGGTTCTGGGCAAAGCCCGGCAATCGCAATAATTATTGGGGATTTCGCGTGGTTCGGGCATTGCCGCTTGAGGAGCTTAGAGAGAAGGAAGAAGCAGACTTTCAAGGGGAACCGGAGACCGAGGACCGCAAACCGGGAACCGAGGAACATACACCATAGCTCCCTCTATCGTTCAAGATAACCCTCCGTCTTCTGCGAACTCTGTTGGTAAACCCCTCACATGTGGAGACTTTTTCGAGGGCAAGAACCTCGTTGGGAACCGTAGCCGCGGTTTGTAACCGCGGAATCTGCCCGTCTATCCGTTTCTTTCGCGGCAAAACTTGCCCGCCTGCTGCGCGGTGGATACATCTCCTGGAGGGGAATCCAGCGGCTACAAGCCGCTGCTACGGTATCTCTCGACCGCTTTGCAAAGCGGTTGATGAAAAAGTCTACACATGTAAGCGCACCATCGCACCATCGCACCATCGCACCATCGCACCATCGCACTAACGCACCAGAAACAACGCATTTGCCCCATCATCCGGTGCGCCTGCTGGCTGTGCTGGCCCCTGCAGCGGCAACCGCGCAAAGGTTGCGGGATCATACACGCCGAGTGAAATCCAGCCTATCTCCTCTGGCTCGCTGGTCTGCACAGGAACCTCATGCAGCCACAAAAAATACCGCCCTGGCTGCCATTCGCTGGTGGGCAGTTGTTGCCCATCCTCGCCATGCCGCTGGTCCCGCAGCGGCACATCAAGCTGACCTATCTGCTCGCCCTGCCGGTCAAAAACATGCACAAACAACGCGTAATCTTCTGAAATCTTGCTATCGGCATACCATTGCAGCGTCAGGTTGAGCATACCACTGCTTTGCAGCCCCGTTGTGTCCAGCTCATAGCCGTGCAACTCAATGGAGTGTCCAAAGCTGGCCTGCAACGGCTCTGGCATCTCCTTTGGCAACTGGTAGATCCAGGCATAATCCACGCCATGCAGATTGACCACGTGCAGCGGCGGTTGCTTGCCATGTACCTCGCTGTAGGGTGGGCGGAGCTGGTCCCACTGCGTATGGCGGGCATAGATCGTCATATAGCCCGCGTCCTCTGGCAGCCGCGGCCCATCCGAGCGATATGCCTGCGCCAGGTCTTTCAAATAGGGATTGAGCACCAGCGACATGCGGCTCACCGTCACCACGCTGGTGATGTCGGGCTGCTGGTTCAGCCAGTCGGAAACCTGGTCCATCCCCTCGCCCCAGCCAATCAGAAACGTGCGGGCACCGGCCTGCGCCCCGCCGAGCAACTGGTTAAAATAGACTATACTGTAGGGATGATACCACGCCGCATTGAGCAGCGACAGGCTCGCGATGAAGACCGCCAGCAAAGCGGCTGGCAGGTTTGCCCCTCCCTTCCTCCGCCCCCTTCCCCCACCAGGACTCTGTTGGTAAAGTCCGGGCAGGACCTCTCGCAAAGGCGCAAAGCCGCAAAGGTCCGGACAGGAGATGGGTTTACCAACAGAGTC
>CAYFVX010000629.1:0-3514 GCA_964346425.1 uncultured Chloroflexaceae bacterium
GGTCGTAACCCCTCCCCGTGCATACCAGGTCCTTTTTAAACATCTGGAGCTTATTGCAATCAATGATACCGTTATTCTTATGGTTCTCGTTCTGCATGGCGGCACGGCCAGGCAACAGGTGATTACGACAGAAATTGCGCGTAGCCAGCATGAACTTCGGCATATTTCTGCCCATATCAGTGATAAATGTTCTGATGCTTCCAGCGGACGTATCAAAGAAATCCTGGCCCAGAGCCGCAAGGAGCAAAAACACGGGGAATTTGATCCCTTTGAGCAATATATCCTGGAACTGATCGTCAATTCTATGTATCAGTTTGAGGATGAAGTCAATGCCCATATTCATAGCGATGGATTGCTGGAAATGTTAAGCCAGCCGGAATTTATACCGACGCTGCTGAAGGAAGAAGATTCCAACCGTGCTATTGAGCGTATGCGACATACGCTGGAAATTTTGACCAGCAGCAAGATGCTGGGAACGCTCTTGCTCCAGGCACTGGCAAATGATGATATACAGGTTATCATCGGCGGAGAGCACGACCATGAGGAAATGCGACAGTATAGTGTCGTGCTGTCACGATACGGCGTGAATGGGGAAGTCGCTGGTGTAATGGGGGTTATCGGGCCAACCCGTATGTCCTACCCCCGTTCTATATCAGCGGTTCGTACTATCTCGTTCGTTATGAGTGAACTTTTGAATGAACTGTACGGAAACGAAACCGTCTCCGTAAGTTCAACAACGACACGTTGAATATGAAGAAATACGTGCAACGCACGTACCAGATATTCTAAGGAGGTATCTATGATGCATCAGTCAGAAAAGGCTTTTGAAGCAGAAAAACAGCACATTGAACCAGAAGCGGAGGTTGCTCCTGAAGCCTTGCCTGAAGAATATCATCAAACAGCACAAAGTGAGCCACCGCAAGAGGCAAGAGAGACTGCGGAAGAACATACCAATACGTCAGCATCTGCGGTGGAAGGTGAAGTTGTGGAGGGAGAATCCATGACGGCAGACAGTGAGGAAGCGGCTGATCTCGCGCAAAAACTGGAGCATGCTGAAGCACTGGCGACGGATTATAAGAATCAGTGGTTACGAGCCGTTGCTGATTATAAAAACTATAAGCGACGTGCGGATAGCGAGCGTGAAGAGATTAAACGAAATGCAAATGCTGGTCTAATCTTAAAACTGCTGCAAATTCTTGATGATTTTGAGCGGGCAATTGAAAGTGTCCCACCAGAAGTTGCCGAATCTCCCTGGTGGGCAGGGACAAACATGATACTCCAGAAGTTCTATACGATTCTGGAAAGTGAAAATGTAGCCCCTATAGAAGCTCTGGGGCAGGACTTTGATCCAAACTTTCACCATGCAGTCACGTATGAAGAGGCGGAAGGCCAGAATGAAAAAGTTATTGCCGAACTGCAAAAAGGCTATACGATGCATGATCGGGTCATTCGTCCAGCAATGGTAAAAGTTGGCAAAGGATAGCACGAGACCGCAGAGCGGACACGTGCAAGCCCCACCACAGCATAGAATTCAACAAGCACGCTGGACGATAAAGGTCTGGCGTGTCCCTATCAAGCCAGCACGAGGATTTGCAACAAACCATCGGCAAACATTTTAAAGGAGTGTAGCTAACATGCCTAAAGTCATCGGCATAGATCTCGGCACGACCAACTCGGTAGTGGCGGTGATCGAAGGCGGTGATCCTGTCATTATCCCCAATATTGAGGGGGAGCGTCTGACACCATCGGTCGTCGCTGTGAATAAAGCCGGCGAGCTGATGGTGGGGCAGGTTGCCCGTCGTCAGGCAGTGACGAACCCGGAGAACACGATTTTCTCCATCAAGCGTTTTATGGGTCTCAAGCTGAATGAGCCAATTGCGCAGAAAGCCAGGGAACTTGTGCCCTACAAGCTTACCTCGGCCCCCAATAATGATGTACGGGTGCTGCTGGGAAACCGTGAATATGCCCCACAGGAGATATCTGCAATGGTATTGCAGAAGCTGAAAGCGGATGCTGAAGCCTATCTGGGCGAGACGGTGACCAAAGCAGTTATTACGGTTCCTGCCTATTTTAATGATAGCCAGCGGCAGGCAACCAAAGACGCCGGCAAGATTGCAGGGTTGGAAGTTCTGCGTATCATCAATGAACCAACGGCCAGTGCTCTGGCTTATGGCTTCGGAAAAAAGGGGGAAGAATCGACCATCGCTGTCTATGATATGGGTGGTGGTACGTTCGATATCTCTATCCTTGAACTGAGTCAGGAAGTGGTTGAGGTCAAGGCGACCAGCGGTGATACGCACCTGGGTGGTGATGATTTTGATCAGCATATTATTGAGTGGTTGGTCGAAGAATTCAAGCAAGAACATCATCTGGACCTCGCTGAAGATCGCATGGCGTTGCAACGCCTCAAAGAAGCCGCCGAAAAAGCAAAAATGGAATTGAGCAACGTGCTACGTTCCGAGATTAACCTGCCTTTTATTACTGCGGACGTGGAAGGCCCCAAACATCTGCACGCAACCCTTAGCCGGGCACGTCTGGAACAGCTCACAGCCCATCTTATTGAGAAGAGTATGGTGCCGGTCAGGCAAGCATTGGACGATGCGGGATTGCAGGCCGACCAGATTGATGCAGTGATTCTGGTGGGAGGGCAGACCCGAATGCCGGCCGTTCAGGAGGCAGTGCAGCAGTTTTTTGGCAAAGAGCCAAACCGCGGCGTCAACCCGGATGAGGTTGTTGCAATGGGTGCCGCAATTCAATCTGGTGTGCTGGCAGGCGAAGTCAAGGATTTGTTGCTGCTGGATGTCACGCCGCTGACGCTCGGTATTGAAACATTGGGTGGGGTGATGACCACGCTGATAGAACGCAACACAACCATACCTACGAGAAAAAGCCGTACTTTCTCCACCGCAAGCGACAACCAGGAAACGGTAGAGATCCATGTGTTGCAGGGGGAGCGAGCAGAAGCACGCTACAATAAAAGCCTGGGACGTTTTGAACTCACAGGTATACCGCCAGCCCCGCGGGGGGCAACGCAAATTGAAGTGATGTTTGACATTGATACCAATGGTATCATGCACGTTTCTGCCAAAGATAAAGCCACGCTCAAAGAGCAACGTATTACTATCACCGCCTCCACCGGCTTGACGAAAGAAGAAATTGAGCGCATGATCCAGGATGCTGCCCAACATGCCGAGGAGGATAAGCAGAGACAGGAGCATATCGCTGCGCAAAACGCAGCGGATCATGCAACCTATGCTGCGCAAAAAGCCTTGCATCAGGCAGGCGAAAAAATAGAACCGGCGACACAACAAGAGATAGAGCAATACATCAGCGACTTACAATTGGCACGTGAGGGAGACGATACGTCGCTTATCCGTCAGAAAACAGACACGCTATCGGCAGCATTACAACCCATCTATCAGGTCATCTATCAGACTACCGATCAAGCAACACCATCTGATTCAGAGCAACATACCGATACTCCCGCAGATAATGATGAAAAACAACAATCGGC
>CAYFVX010000630.1:0-3512 GCA_964346425.1 uncultured Chloroflexaceae bacterium
CGCTATCGCCTGATGGGAGAGTTTTCTTGCGATTGTGTGTATTGGGTTGACCCGAATGGCACCTATCAATACATATCACCTTCCTGCGAGCAATTGACCGGTTATGCACCTGAAGCATTCTTGCATGACCCGGACTTGATGCTTTCTCTGGTCCACCCGGAAGATCAAGCCATTTTTGCGCATCATCTGTGCCAGGAGTTTACCAGCGAATCGTTGCATACCAACCGTATTCGGCTTATTGCTCGCAATGGAGAGCAACGCTGGGTTGAGCACAACTGCCAGCCCGTCTATGATGACCATGGACGATGGCTTGGTCGCCGCGCCAGCAATCGGGATATTACGGCACAGGTCGCAACCGAACAGGCTCTGCGCGAAAATCAGATGTTGCTGCAATCCATCATTGACCAGATTCCGGTCATCGTCTTTGTCAAAGATATTCACGGACGGTTTCTCCTACTCAACAGACATGCCGCAGAAATAAGCAACCTCCCGCGGGAGGAAATGGTGGGCAAACGTGCTGCAGACCTTTTTCCGGCGGATGTTGTGTCTGCATGGCAACAGAAAGAACAACAAGTGTTCAAAAGTGGCAAATCAGTTGAATTTGAAGAGACAGTGATGACCAGCGAGGGCACTGCCTCTACCCACCTGGCGAAAGCCTTTCCGCTCTATGACGCCCAGGGATGCTGCTTTGCTATGGGTGGCATATCCATTGATATGACGCGGCATCGCCGGATTGAAGAAGCCCTTCGCGAATCCCACTCTTTTACCCGTTCTATCCTCGATTCGCTCGCTGAGCAAATTGTCGTGCTCGATGATACCGGGACTATTATCACCGCCAATAAAGCCTGGCAAGCATTTGCTGCACAGCATCCCTTCCTATCGTTTCATGGGGGAGAAGGCACAAATTACCTCGCGATGTGCGACGCCTTCGCTGCCAATGGCTCGACGGAGGCTGCCATTTTTGCGCAGGAAATCCGTGCTATCCTGGCTGGCAATCAGCAACAATTTATTCGGGAATATCCCTGCCAGAACCCTGATACCGGGGATATATACTGGTTTATCGGCCACATCAGCCGCCTGGCCGGAGTTGGGCCAATATATGCGGTTGCCGCGCATACAGACATTTCAGCTATGAAAACGGTGGAAACCGAGCTGCGCCAGGCACAGCAAATTGCGGAAGCGGCCACACGCGCCAAGTCTGAGTTCCTGGCAAACATGAGCCATGAAATCCGCACTCCCATGAATGCGGTGATTGGTATGACCCGGCTGTTGCTGGATACCCCCTTGACTGCCCAACAACAGGACTATGTGCAAACGATACGCATAAGCAGCGATACGCTGCTCACGCTGATCAATGATGTGCTGGACTTTTCTAAGATTGAAGCTGGCCGTCTGGATATTGAACATAGTCCCTTCAATCTTCGTGTCTGCATTGAAGAAAGCATGGACCTTCTCGCAGCAAAGGCAGCCGAAAAACAATTGACGCTGACCTATATAATGGATCTGCAGGCAAAAGAAGACATTTTTGGCGATGTGACGCGGTTGCGGCAAGTGCTGGTGAATCTGCTGAGCAATGCGGTCAAATTCACGGACCAGGGCGAAGTGGTAGTCACGGTGACCAGCACTCCCCCAGAACAGGACATCGCCTCGTCCATAATGTACCACGTGCGTGTGTACGATACAGGTATAGGTATTTCGCCAACCCAACTGGAGCGCCTGTTTCAAGTGTTTGCACAGGGGGATACGTCAACCACGCGCAACTACGGTGGCACTGGACTGGGGTTGGTAATCAGTAAACGGTTGATTGAAGCTATGGGGGGCGAGATATGGGTCGAGAGTGAGGTCAGTAAGGGATCGGTGTTTCATTTCACCTTTCTCGCCGAGCCTGCAAACGTCGCCGCTCATCCCTATCAGGCACCCGACCAATCGAAGCTGCGCAAAAAGCGCATGCTACTAATCGTCCAGCATGCAACGCATCGCTCGCTGCTGCTCGCGCTGGCAAACCACTGGGGAATGCGAACAGAACTGGCTTCATCGCCCAACGAAGCCCTGGCGCGGGTCCAGCGAGGCGATATCTTTGAGCTTGTGCTACTGGATATGGTGTTGCCAGAGATAGATATGGCATCGCTCCTGCAAAAAATGTCGCAGGCCCATATCTATGCCCCGCTTCCCTTTATCATTTATACCACCGTGGGAGCTTCTGCGACAAAACATCATATCCCCATTGCAGCACCGGTTGCATTCCTCACCCATCCGATACGGCCTGCCCTGCTGTATGAAACGCTCACGCGCATTATGCTGGGCCAACAGCGTATTGAGACCAGATCTCCAGCACACGCGCAGAGCCTGCCGAGTATACACCATCCACTGCATATCTTGCTGGCGGAAGACAATGTCATCAACCAGAAGGTTGCCCTCCATATGATCCAGAAGCTTGGCTATCAGGCTGATGTTGCCACCAATGGCATTGAAGCCCTCGCCGCATTGCGGCAGACCGCCTACGATGTGGTGTTGATGGATGTGCAAATGCCAGAAATGGATGGCATTGAAGCCACCAGGATTATTCGGAGCGAATTTGCACCTGACCGTCAGCCGCATATTATTGCGCTCACCGCCCATGCCTTGAAAGGCGACCGCGAATGGTGTCTGTCGGCAGGTATGGATGGATACATCGGCAAACCTATCCAGTTGGAAGAACTGGCAGAGCAACTGGCAAGACTTGCCAGAGAGCACGAACCGGTCGAAAGCATACCGGTTGTTGCGCCAGCGGCTCGCGCAATTGAGGAGCAACCCGCCGCGCATGCTGTGGGTAGACCACCAATAGACACGGCCACCCATGAACATTTTTTGGCAACAATGGAAAGTGTCTCGCCGGGACTGGCCCAGGAGTTGCTGGACATTTTTGCACAGGATGCCATGCTCAGGGTGCAGGAAATGCGCCAGGCTATCGCGCACAATGATGAAGAAATGCTCTATCGAACTACCCACACGCTCAAGTCAAGCGGCGCACAGATTGGCGCGTTGGAACTGGCAAATCTCTGTAAAGAGATGGAACATGCCGGACTCAGGGAGGCAATGGAGGAAGCCTCCGCAAAAATTGAGCGTATTGCAGCCGAAGTTGAACGTGTAACCGGGCTATTGGGTAGGCGGTAATGACCTCCTGCCCCATGCAACTACCGTAGTTATTGACGCTTCTGTACAGGTCAATGTGGGGGGGGCGACGAAGTCGAAACCCCATTCGCATAAAGTTAAGCGGTTTGCCGCTTTGCAAAGCGGGGGGTTGGGGGTTGCAAACCCCCGAAAACATGCTTTTTGTTGTCTTTTTTTGCGGCTACGCCGCAAAAAAAGACAACAAAAGGGGGCCTGGGGCTGCGCCCCAGTGGGAAATATACGTGAGCTTCATGCGCACAAAGGGAGGTGTTTTTGGCGGGACGGCTCGGCCTTACATGTGGAGACGTTTTCGAGGGCAAGAACCCCGTTGGGAATCGTAGCCGCGGTTTGTAACCGCGGGA
>CAYFVX010000631.1:0-3512 GCA_964346425.1 uncultured Chloroflexaceae bacterium
CGCAGCGGCGAGGTGTTTTTGGTTCTCAAACACCTCGCCGTCGCTATCCACTCCTTATGCCTCGGCAGTGTCCATGATGACTTCGTAGATTTCGACATGGTTGGGAGCAGTGTAGATCTGTTGCTGAGCCTCTCCGCCTGAATGTGCTTTTTTGAATGCTTCGGAGTTTGTCCAGGCTTCAAAGTGTTCATGGGATTCCCACATGGTCAGGATGATATAGGGGTCACCCTCACGGGTGGGGCGCAGCACCTGGTTGCGGATAAATCCTGGCATTTCGTCAATCATATGAGAGCGGTTGCGGAAGCGTTCCTCAAACTGAGCGGTATAGTCTGGTGCAACGTGCAGACGATTGGTAACGACAATCATAGCAAAACCCTTTCTAGCTATCCATTTCTTTTGTCCAAAGTAGCTGTTAAAGAATAGCATAGCTGATGAGGCAATGCAAGCGGGAAGAAATTCTGTGATACAATGGTAGGGGGACAGTGTCGGAGAGATAGTCTTCAAAGGGCGATAGGAAATCCTCGGTGGTGTCAACACTTGCGTACAGGTATGGTCTTCCATATCTGGTAGGGGGGTGTTGATTGCTGTTGGAGGAGTGTTCGTTTTGTTGAAGTTCTTTCGTACAAGTATCAGGCGAAACATTTGTTTTGTCTGATGTTCGTTTTATTGTGCTATCCAGAAGGGTTTGATTCTGGGAGTAACGGCTTTTCAAATGAGGTATGGTTCTCGTATGGACAAACTACTCTGGATAACTAGGATACCCGTGTACACGAGAAACTTGCCTATTCAGGAATGAGAAAAGACAGGTATGCTTGCTCCCAAAACGTTGTTACAAGGCCGCTATGAAATTGTACGGCAAATAGGACAGGGCGGAATGGGCTCTGTCTATGAGGCGATAGATCATCGTCTCCATTCATCGGTGGCTCTGAAAGAAACTTTGTTCACAGACGCTTCTATGCAACGAGCTTTTGAACGTGAAGCAAAATTACTGGCTCGGTTGCGTCATCCGGTGCTGCCAAAAGTTATAGACTATTTTTTTGAAGGCAATGGACAATTCCTGGTGATGGAGTTTGTCGAAGGTGATGATATGGCAACCCGGATGGAAAGGAGTGGTGGGAAATTTCCCCTGGCTCAGGTTGTTCCGTGGGTTTTGCGCTGGGGTGATCAGTTGCTCAATGCCCTGGAATATCTGCATAGTCAGGAGCCACCGGTTATTCATCGGGATATTAAGCCGCAAAATTTGAAGTTGACCTCACGTGGCGATATCGTGCTGCTGGACTTTGGCCTGGCGCGAGGGGGTCTGGCTGATATTTCGACCGTCACAGCTCGCGGAAATGTGGAGGGGTATACACCAAATTATGCCCCCCTGGAGCAGATTCGTGGTTCAGAGCCTGAGATACGTAGCGATCTCTATTCGCTGGCAGCGACGCTTTATCATTTCCTGGCGGGTGAAAAACCACCAGATGCTCTGACGCGTGCGGCAAGTCTGTTGAATAATCAACAGGACCCGTTGCGGCTGGCGAATGAGATAAATACGCATGTACCGCCTTCGGTGGCTTCTGTGCTGCATCGTGCGATGTCTTTGAACCCTGACAGCCGCCCGGCGTCGGCAACAGATATGCGCAATGCGTTGCGGCAACGTACTACGCAGAATCTTGGGACGGCGGAAAGTCCGGTCGTCACGCAAGAGTTGCATGTGTCTGCACAAAATATTCAGGTAACGGGGCCGGCCGCCGAGTCGATGGCTGCTGCTCCGATGACCCAGAAGTTGAATACCGATGAGTCGCCTGGTACGTTGTTGCGTACTATGACGACGGGAAGTCCGGTGCTATCGGTTGCCTTTAGCCCCGATGGGGTGACTGCGGCTGCGGCCGGTGAAGATTCGACTATTGGCATCTGGCAACTGGCGACCGGTAATCTGGTGCGCACATTGGAAGGTCATAGTGGGGCAGTGCGCAGTATCAGTTTCAGCCCGGATGGTCAGTTCCTTGTTTCTGGAAGCGAAGATAAAACCGTCCGTATCTGGTGGGTCAAGGATGGCACGGAAGCTTCGGCAGCAGAGTTAGATGCGGTTGAGGCGGTGTTGTTTAGTCCGGATGGTAAGCTGGTAGCGGCTGGTGGGTGGAGTGGTGCGGTGGATGTGTATGAAATCCATGAGGATACGATGGAGGAATTTCACTCACTGTCGGCCAGTATTGTGCATTGTCTTGCTTTCAGTCCAGATGGCAAGACTCTGTGTGCAGGTTGCTATGACACGACTATCTTGATGTGGTGGATAAGCGATGGTCATATGATACGGACATTGGAGGGGCATACCAACTTTGTGTTGGGAATGTCTTTCAGTCCTGATGGTCAGACGCTTGCTTCTGGTGGTGGAGGTTCCAGTATTCGAGTCTGGCGGGCAAGCGATGGTCGCCAGCTTGATACGTTGCGTGGGCATTCCAATTTTGTGCATGGATTGGCGTATAGCCCGGATGGTGAGTTGCTGGCTTCGGGCAGTGCAGACCAGACGGTACGTCTCTGGCGGATCGGTGATGGGGCTACGCTGCATGTCCTTGACCAGCATGGCGATGGTGTGACCAGTGTGGCGTTCAGTCCTGATGGGCGGACGTTGATATCTGGGTGTCGTGACCAGAAGCTGCGCCTCTGGCAGGTGAAGGGTTCTGAGTAGGTTTTTTGTTTTATCTTCCCCCGTGTAGCTTGCGGCTTTGCCGCAAGCTACACGGGGGGCTTTTCTCAACAGGTGTCACCTGTTTGGTGTGCTGTTGGGCACGGCAAAAAACGCACGTAGCCGCGTGCCACAGCTTTGGAGTGGGGTTTGTGGTTTTTTCGACTTCGTCGAAAAAACCACAAACCCCACCAGAATGGGGAGTGTAAGGGAACCTGGTTCCCTTACACTCCCGCATCGGAGAGCTTCCCTCGCTGCAAGCAATGGACAAAGTCCAGGCAATCCCCAAAAACCCCGCTTTGCAAAAACGAGCTAATGGCTGGTGGTGGGTTCAGGCGGCAAAGCCGCCTGAACCCACCACCAGGCAAGGGTTACTCTGATTCTGGGTAGGGCGCAGGTGTATCTGGTTGTGGGTAGCCAGGTTCGGCGGGTTCTGCCTCGGTCGGCGTGGCTGGCTCTTCGGTTGTGGCCGGTGTCGAGGTGGGTGGCTCCGTTGTCTCGGGACTGCCTTCTTCCGGCTCTGGGTAAGGATATCCTGGTTCTTCTGTTTCTATTGTTTCCACCGTTTCTACCGTTTCGGTTGGCGATGGCTGTGGTTGTGGTTGCGGGTAGGCATCGGTTGTGGCAGTGGGGGTGATGCCCGTTGTCGCGGTTATGTTGCTGGTTGGGCTTGGGATGGGTGAAAGCACCGGTGCCTGTGTTCCGGCTGGCTCGGTTGCGGCTGGCGGTTGCGTAGCAGGAGGCAGTGTCGGGGGAGCAGGGGCAAGGGGGGCGGGGGGGGGGGTGGGAGATCGGGAGAGCGGCGTGTGGGGGAAGAGTGTAGATCTCGGGGGTGGCCGTATCA
>CAYFVX010000632.1:0-3509 GCA_964346425.1 uncultured Chloroflexaceae bacterium
GCAATTTTTGAAAATGGCGACGTAGCACGCACCGGCCGGTTTCTGCGATGCTATCATCCTGCGCCAGTGGTTGGGCGGCTGGTGGGCTGGCACCATCCTGCGTATCGGCGGTGGCAGGTTTGCCGTTGGTCCGTTCTGGCTCTTTTGCTACCGCAGGTGCGGCTGGTTGCTTCACCTGTTCTGCAGTGGCCTCGCTCCGTTTGCGGTCGTTTTTCTGCGCAATGTTGACATCTTTGCCCAATGCTTTGCGCCACAGGTCGGCCTTTTTTGCGGCTCGTGCGCCATCTTCTTCGGCATACGGACCGCTGATGTGCAACACGATGTTGTTTTCCTGCACTTTGCACTTTTTGATATGGGTGCTTTGCGTATGCGAGTAGTCCAGGCCATCGGCAATGCGCAGCAGTGAGGCAAGATGCAGCGCGACGCGCCGTTGCTTCTTGCCAAGCCGCAGGTAGGAAGGTTCCGCATCCGGGCGGACTTTTTTGCGATGGAAGGCAACCATACAGGCAACGATGGCCCGCTGGTCTTCATCCAGACCAACCAGATGGTTGCTCAACACAATATCGCGTCCGACAATATGGTGTTGTGAAGGGTTATCGTTTAATCCAACATCGTGCAGCAATGCGCCTATTTGCATCAGGTTTCGCGCTTTGTCCGTCAGATCAAAGCTGCCCTGCACCGCGTCAAACAGCTTGAGCGACAGGTCTGCGACGTGACGAGTGTGGGCAACGTCTACGTTGTGCCGGGCAAGCAGAGTTTCAGAGTTCATGATTTTCTTCCTCCAATAATGCCAATCCCTGTTCCAGTTTGGAACGTTCTTCCGGGATGAGCGATATATGTGCTTGCAGGGCGTGCTTGAGTGCTTCGAGATCATCCAGAGTCCCGTCTGCAAGCAGTTCGATTTCTAATTCGCAAAAGGGCAAGGTGCGCCCCTTTGCCTGGATAGTGCCTTCGTCAAGGCTCAGTTCCGCCACCGCCTGATCGTCGCGCATGGCGATGATATGGCGGCGGTTGGTTTCCATTGAGAGCAATACCACTGGTGGTGCGTCTCCCAGCAGTTTTTGCGCCTGGGTGCGGGCTTCACTCTCCGGCCAGGTGGTGGGGTCCGGGTCGTGAGCTTCGATTTCCCATTCCGCGCGTTGATACATGCCGCCTTCGGCGGCTTCGTTTGGCCCCTTGATGGTGGCGATTGATGTGCCGTCTACTTCGCGGATACGTAGCCCATAGCGCATGCTGGTCAGCCGACCATCTGCGGTATCATAGTAGGTGTTGCGCTGGTGGGCGACATGCGCGTCGGCCTGTAGCGTGTAGTCGCCGAGGGTTGTCAGCCCTACCAGTTTGTCGAAAAGGGCCGGGGTTTCGATCCGAAATTTTGCTTCGATTTCCATGGTGAATATGCAGTTTCTTTTCAAGCGTCAGTTCCAATGCACATCTCACCGTATTATGGAGGGAGATTACTTTCGTATGCACGAGAACCGCACACAACCCACTGTAGTAGCAGTTTTTCACCGCTGGATGGCCGCCCTGCGTATGTGATGCGTCTTCCGGGCCTCAAAACCAGAGATGTTGACGGAGAGAAGACATCACCGAAATCATGGATTCCGTGGCGACAAGCCACAACTACCATGTATCGTTACCGTTTTACCAGACAATTTCCCAAACGTACTCGTCTGGTGTGCTATACAGAAACGGTGTGTGTGTGGAACTGAGTCGGGTTATGGTTGAACAAGACAGTAAAAAGCAGAAACTCTGCTGGTACGTGACCAACAGGGCTTCTTTGAAGAATTGTAGTAAACTTCCAACTTTATTGTTTATGAAACCCTATAGTAAACGTTTTTGCCGGTTTTGTCAAGGGGGGTACAACATGCGGGTGCGGCGGATTTTTTTGCACGCTACGCCACAGGGGGGATTTTTGGTTCGTGTTTTTGCGGCAAAGCCGCAAAAACACGAACCAAAACAGGTTTTTCTGGGGTACTGCGTTCCCATATCCCTTTGCTTTGCAAGCGGCAAACGCTGTGTTTGCAAAACTTTCCGCCGCACCCCTGCCACACTGCCACAAGCGCGTACTGCCACACCCCAACCCACCACCTGCACACCTTATGCTGTTATACTATGTAGGGACCTGAAGAGTTTGTATCGAGAAGAGAAACAACTAATTGCGACTCATTCGAAAGAAAGGAACCTCCATGATAGAGAGCAGGACACCACTTTTGCAAGACGATCCCCTGTGGTATAAGGATGCAGTCATTTACGAAGTCCACGTTCGCGCCTTTTATGATAGCAATGGCGATGGTATTGGCGATTTTCGTGGATTGACCGCAAAACTGGATTACCTGCAAGATATTGGCATTACCGCTATCTGGTTATTGCCCTTCTATCCCTCACCACTCCGCGATGATGGGTATGATATTGCCGACTATCGCGACATCAATGAAATCTATGGCACACTGCCCGACTTCAAAGAATTTGTACGCGAGGCGCATAAACGTGGCTTGCGTGTCATCACCGAGCTGGTGTGCAATCATACCTCCGACCAGCATCCCTGGTTTCAGCGGTCACGTTTTGCCAGAGAAGGCAGCAGCGACCGCAATTTCTATGTATGGAGCGATACGGACGAAAAATACCAGGAGACGCGGATTATTTTCAAAGACTTTGAAACCTCAAACTGGAGTTGGGACCCGGTGGCTGGTGCATACTACTGGCATCGCTTCTACCGCCATCAGCCCGACCTGAACTTTGATAACCCGCGGGTGCGACGCGAAATCTTCAAAGTGATGGACTTCTGGCTACGCATGGGGGTGGATGGTCTGCGGTTGGACGCTATTCCCTATCTGTATGAACGGGAAGGCACCAACTGCGAAAACCTGCCCGAAACCCACCAGTTTCTCAAGCAACTACGAAGCCACGTAGAAGAGAAATTCAGCAACCGCATGCTCCTGGCAGAGGCCAACCAGTGGCCCGAAGACGCGGTGGAGTATTTCGGCGAAGGCGATGAGTGTCATATGTCTTTTCATTTCCCGCTGATGCCCCGTTTATTTATGTCAATCTATATGGAAGACCGCTTCCCGATTATAGATATTCTTGACCAGACACCGGCTATTCACGAAACGTCACAGTGGGCCCTCTTCCTGCGCAACCACGATGAGCTGACGCTGGAAATGGTCACCGACGAAGAACGTGACTACATGTATCGCATTTATGCGAATGACCCGACGTCGCGTATCAACCTGGGCATCCGCAGGCGGCTGGCTCCACTGCTCAACAACAACCGGCGGCGCATTGAGCTGATGAATGGCTTGCTTTTTTCTATGCCAGGCACACCCGGTCGAGGGACAGCGCGGCCCGCCGCGTGGCCGGCGCATCGCCGCTCCCGGCCGCTCGCGCGTCCCCGCCCGCGAGATCCCAGTTGACGCGCCCGTCGGCGGCGCGTTCGAGCCGGACCACCGGGCCGACCACCTCGAGGTCGGTGATCCGGATCTCGCCGCCCAGCAGGGCGCCGGGTGTCACCC
>CAYFVX010000633.1:0-3507 GCA_964346425.1 uncultured Chloroflexaceae bacterium
GGGGTTGACCCAGGGGAGCGCGAGGGAACTGTGTCCCCTCGCAACCCCACGATAAAACGCCGTCCACGATGTTTCGTGGTGCTACCTGTCACTTGCAGGTGCGTGAGGGAACCAGGTTCCCTGACACTCCGCTTGAGCGCGGGGGTTTTGTTGTTTGCGGCGTAGCCGCAAACAACAAATTTGCTATGGTCACGCATGGACGAAATGCTGTCCTACGGTATAGACGCCACATCTTGCAGGTTCCATTTGACCATCAGATCATCAAATGTTCCATCCGCTTTCATCTGCTGGATGGCCGCATTGATGGCTGCTTTCATCTCTGGTTGTTCCTGCTGCAAGGCAATAGCATAATTCTCCGTCGTGAATGGTGCGCCCACAACCTGGATATTGTCAATCTGCGCAGTGTAGCGGGCGGACGGCGGTCCATCGGCAATCACCGCATCTACGGCGCCGATAGAAAGGTCCTGGAATGCCAGGTCTATGGTGTCATAGCGTTTGATATTTTCCTCCGGCACGCCAGCTTTTTTGGCCGCTTCTTCGCCGGTTGTACCGCCCTGCACCCCCACCAGTTCAGCAGAAGGCAGATCGTCCGCGGAGGTAATGGTTTCGTTATCCTGGAGGGTTGAAATCACCTGCCCGATACTAAGATAGGGGTCGGAGAAGTCTATAATCTCTTTGCGCTCCTCGGTCACGGAGACACTGGATACCACCAGGTCGAACTCCTTGTTGGCGAGGGCGGCAAAGATGGCATCAAAGTTGGGAAACGTCTGAAATTCGACGGTCACGTTGAGACGGTTGCCGATTTCGTTCATCATATCCACATCAAAGCCGACAATCTCTTTGGTCTCTTCGTCAACATACTCCATTGGTGGATAGGTCGTATCGCTACCGACAATCCAGGTTTCCCCACCCATATCCGGCAGTTCTTCGGCTGCAGCATCCTCGGATGGCTCCTCGCTGGTTGCCCCCTCTTCTGCGCCGGGAATAGACGCAACGTCTTGCAGGTTCCACTCCTGCATCAACGCCTGCAAGGTGCCATTGGTTTTCATTTCCTCCAGTGCCGCATTGATGGCGGTTTTCAGTTCTTCGTCACCCTGCTGCAGCGCAATGGCGTAGTTTTCGGTGGTGAATGGCTCGCCAATGACTTTGATACTGTCAATCTGGGCAGTGTAGCGGGCTGATGGCGGCCCATCGGCAATGACCGCATCTACCGCTCCAATTGCCAGGTCCTGAAACGCCAGGTCTATCGTGTCATAGCGTTTGATGTTTTCCTCCGGCACGCCGGCTTTTTTGGCCGCTTCCTCGCCTGTCGTTCCGCCCTGCACCCCGACCAGTTCGGCGACTGGCAGGTCTTCCGCAGAAGTAATCGTGGTATTTTCATTCTGCACAGTGATGACTTGCCCAATGCTGAGGTAGGGTTCGGAGAAATCTATAATCTTTTTGCGCTCTTCCGTCACCGAAACGCTGGACACAACGATGTCAAATTCTTTGTTTGCGAGAGCCGCAAAGATAGCGTCAAAGTTGGGAAAGGTCTGAAATTCGATATTGATGTTGATCAGGCTGGCGATTTCGTTCATCATGTTCACATCAAAACCGACAATCTCCATCGTCTCTTCGTCAATGTACTCCATTGGCGGATAGGTCGTATCACTGCCAATGACGATAGTGCGTCCGCCCAGGTCCGGGATAGTAGCCGTTTCCTCTTCTTCGCCTGTCTCTGCTGCTTCGGTTGTTTCCGCAGATGTTGCCTCTTCAGGAGCTTCTGTTGCTTCGTTGGGAGCTTCAGTGGATTCTTCATCCGGTGTTTCGGCTTCTTCACCCGCAGGAGCAGTCGTTTGTTCGCCCTCTGCGGCTGGTTGCGCTTGCTGTTGTGCTCCTCCACAAGCAGCAAGCAGGAAGAGGAGCAATGTGATCAGACTCACAAATCGCAACCCTTGTTTCATTGATCATTCCTTTCTCTCTTCAATTCTCTCTTCAATGAGATATGCGCGATAGACATATCGGCTTTCTAGTAGCGCAATTGTACCATAGTTTCTTGCGGAAACAACAGATACGCACCTGTTCCCATTCACGTGAAAGGAAACGAGCCGCGTATGGCAGAACCTCTGTTGGGCAGTTGTCTGGGCAATGTCTCGCGCAAAGCCGCAAAGGTCCGGACAGGAGATGGGGTTTCCCAACAGAGTCCTCACGGTCGCGGCTCGTTTGTTTGTCCGCTCCCTCACGGTCGCGGCTCACTGGTTATGATGCCCGCACCCGCTCGGCCACCGCATCGCCCACCTGCGCCGTGGTGCAGGCTTTGCTGCTCTCCGTGCCGGCAATATCTGCCGTGACGCAGCCGGCTTCCACCGTCTGCTGGACGGCCTGCTCCACCACCTGCGCTTCCTCTTCGCAGCCCAACGAATGGCGCAGCAAGAGTGCCACACTCAGGATAGTTGCCAGCGGATTGGCTTTGCCCTGGCCGGCAATATCCGGCGCACTGCCGTGGATAGGCTCATACAGCCCCATACGCGTGCCACCTTCGCCCGTTGTGGCTCCCAGCGAAGCACTCGGCAACATGCCCATTGAGCCAGCCAGCATCGAGGCTTCATCCGTCAGAATATCGCCAAACATGTTTTCTGTCACAATGACATCGAAATCAGCCGGGCGGCGGATGAGATGCATAGCACAGGCATCTACCAGCATCACATCAAACTGGATATCGGGAAATTCTTCGCGCATGATGCGGGTGGTTGTGCTGCGCCACAGGCGGCTGGTTTCCAACACATTGGCTTTGTCCACCATCGTCAGCTTTTTGCGCCGTCCGCGTGCCAGGTTTGCCGCAACACGCACAATGCGCTCAATCTCGGCCTGCGTATACAAACAGAGGTCGCTCGCCCACTCGCCGGCCGCGTCGCGGTCGCGCTTTTTCTCGCCAAAGTAGATACCGCCGGTGAGTTCGCGCACTACCACCAGGTCTACCCCCTGCAACCGCTCGGCCCGCAACGGCGAGGCATCCAGCAAAAACGGATACATCGTCACCGGGCGCAGGTTGGCAAACAGGTCGAGGGCTTTGCGGATACCGAGCAAGCCCTGTTCGGGGCGCACTTTTGCCGCCGGGTCGTCCCATTTGGGGCCACCCACTGCTCCCAGCAACACCGCGTCACTCTGGCGGCACTGGTTGACCGTTTCATCGGGCAGTGCGGTACCGGTCTCATCTATGGCGATTCCGCCAATACGCCCTTCCGTGAGCGTAAACTGGTGCCCAGAGCGTACTGCGACGGCGTCCAGCACTTTGCGTCCCTCCGCAACCACTTCCGGACCAATACCATCACCCGGCAATATCGCTATCGTATAGTGCATGCTGTCGTGTTCCTTCCTTTTCCGATTTCAAAAAAGCTATCCTGTCATCCTGCCAGTATACCGCATACGCGGCGTCGCCCCCGTCGCCCC
Organism: uncultured Chloroflexaceae bacterium; assembly: GCA_964346425.1. Taxonomy (GTDB): domain Bacteria; phylum Chloroflexota; class Chloroflexia; order Chloroflexales; family Chloroflexaceae; genus JAAUSY01. The sequence continues at coordinate 3,430 of CAYFVX010000633.1, forward strand.
CGTCGAATCTGTAGGCGCGAACTTAACGGGCATTCCACCGCGCTTTCACCCTCTCCCCAACCCCTCTCCCATCCAGGG
>CAYFVX010000634.1:0-3495 GCA_964346425.1 uncultured Chloroflexaceae bacterium
ACCCGCACAAAATCGCCATCTTGCTCTACTGAATGAATGGTAAAGCGTTCGCTCACCCCACCATCGGTGAAAGAAACAGGCAGGCGATAGGTGAAAGAGATAGCCTTGCGTTCACGTTTTGGATGCTGCATCGAAGGCAGCAATTGTGGCGACTGTTGGGCTTTGTCCTGGACAATGCGGTTTATCCGAAACGTCAAAGTGGTGTGGTAATCGTAACTATACGCAATGAGGTAGAACTGATGGTCGGTATACTCGATATCGTAGGGATCAACCCGTGGATGCCACCGTGCTTCATGCGATTCCTTGCCTTTCGACTTATACAAAAACCCAATCTGACGACGATTGACAATCGCTTCATCAAGCCAGAGCAATAATCCTTCATACGCACTGTAGTCCAGTGCAGGACCGAGCGGCATGCGAAGCGTAGTACGTCGCTGCCAGAGTTTTTGCTGCCTGGCTGAAAGATTGCTCGTCAACATTGCCAGCAATTGCTGAACACGTGCAGAAAGCGGATGGTTTGCAGGGAACGATTCCCGAAGCGCAACCAGCGTGCGCACATCCTCATTGGCAAGCACAGGCGCACTGGTTGTGACAAAAAACCGTGCAGGTTTGCCCTGTCTTTGAATGTGGTAGCCCAATCGCTCCAGGCTGTGTATATCGCGGCGGATTTTGCGCTTGCCACTGTCACTATCCGGGTAATCATCGGGCATCTTTGCCAGGATGTCGGCAGGACTCAATGGTTCGATTCGCAATATATCGCAGAGCCGCATGATGCGGTCAATGACTGCATAAGAATCCTGACTGTCAGAAGATTTAGAGGTCATAGTTAGCGCACCAACAGACCAGGCAGAACACCACCGAACATGGAGAGGGCCACATCTAGCGGTTTATGGAATGACACACTATCCTTGCACGTTTTCCTGTTCTGTCAACCCGAAAAAGGGGTCTCTTGGCGTTCTTGGCATTCTTGGCGGTTGAAGTCCGAAAATCTGCAAAGGGGCAGCGTTGCACGTTTGGGACTCTTCAAGTACCATACGAATGGGAGAAATGGCGATCATACGTGATGCCCGCTTCGTTATTGGGATGAAATTGCGCCCATCTGCGTCGGTATAAAAAAAAGCCAATACTCCTGCATCTCTTTTCATCACAACACCCAGAGAGGATTGGCTATGTCCCATGGTATCATATCTCGGAACATTCGGATACAGACCGGTCGCGTGGTTGGATGGAGCATGCTGCTCGTCGTTCTCCTCACCAGTACAGGGCATGCCCCGGACAGTCTGGCTGGGTGGGCCACGCATCCGCCAGCCCGCTGTGTGGTGATGACCCGTGCTCCGCACCGCCGCCGTCGCGCCACGGACCAGGATGTCTCCGCGTGGCGCAAAGCCTGGACGGTGTTGCGAGCAACGGTGCCGCATGTCGTTGCCCAAACGGTGGTGTATTGGTCCTCCTACTCAGCGGAACTGCGGCGCACGGATGGTGCTGGGGGTTGTGGGGGTGCCCGTCCTGCGGTGGGTCTTGCCCGGGGTGCGGTACGCATGGCCCCAGGGGAACCCCACGCTGGACAGGTGTCACCTGCGGTGGGCTTTGCTTGCGCACGGCGAAACATGCACGCAAGAGCGTGCCAGCCCATTCTGGTGGGGTGTATGGTTTTTTCGACTTCGTCGAAAAAACCATACACCCCACTCCAAAGGGGAGCGTGAGGGAACCGGGTTCCCGCACACACCCGCAGGTGACACCTGTTGAGGGAACCCCACGCGTGGGTGGGGTTCCCTGGAGCGCGGGTTGTTTCGCCTCCAGCAGATGAACCTGCTGGTGGGCGGAATGCTCCTGGTGGGACGATGGATAGAGCGGGACCTGCTGGATGGGGTGGTAGGCAGTGCCGCCATTGCCGCGCCCCTCATCACGGGCCAGATACGGGAGGATGGCACCTACGAAATCACCTTCGGCGACCATTTCGTCATGCGCCATCGGCCGGTGGACGAGACGGATGCCCGGTTGTTTCTGCTGTTTGCCCGTACCATTTATTGGAATGACCGTCCCCGCACCAACCCGCTGGGCTCCCAGCAATGGTTGGCCGACACGTTTGGCGGGCCGCAAGAACATATCAGCCGCTGGCACGGGTATCATCAGCGCGGCGCGTGGGACACAATGCAGGGCAAAAAGCCCCGTTCACCGCTGTCCGAGGCAGACCGTACCACCATCCTGTCGCTCTGGTCGCGACCTATCTGGTGGAGTTTGGCGGAGGCAACCACGCCAGGTGCAAGTGCGTCCCAAAAAAAGGACGACTGACCCTCGAATGTGACGAACTGTGGTCGTTCGTCAACCACAAGGGAAACAAGCAATGGGTCTGGTTGGCGATTGACCGCGACACCCGGGAAATTGTTGGGGTAGCGATTGGGGACCGCAGTGAGGTCACCGCCCGCCAATTGTGGGAGTCGTTGCCTGGGGTCTCTCGCCAGTGTGCCGTCGCATAGAGCGATTTTTGCGAAGCTTATGCGTTGTTCTTTCCCTCCAAGCGACATCGCCCAGGGGGAAAATCTAGCGGCAAAACCAATCGCGTCGAGCGGCTGAATAATACGTTGCGCCAGCGCATCAGCCGCCTGGTTCGGAAGACCTTGTCGTTCTCGAAGACCGTCGCGAATTATATTGGGGCAATTTGGTATTTTGTCCATGCCTCTAACGCCTCGCTCGCATAATATAGCAGTCCTATCTGAGATATAAATGTAACCCGGCATAAGCCTTTGCAAGAGCCTGATGCAACGATTTTGTTTTACAATTGGATCAGGACTGCTGTACCTATGCAATGTCACTACTTTTTGCAGGACTACCTGGTTGCGTTCATGCCAAGATTCTATGCACAATAAGCATAGATGGCTTTGCAATAGACAAAAACCAGATTTATCCAGGGAGGTTTTTGCTCATTCTGATGCGGTCACATTTTTATTTTGCATAAGCTCTCCAGTGTCGGGGGATTTGTCTTGCAGGAACGAGCGAAAAGTACAAAGGGTGATAACGCCCTATTGTATCCACTTGCGACATGTAACCCTGGTGCCTGCACCCGGTCGGGATTGGATGTCAAATTCGTTCATCAACCTTCTGGCTCCTGGAATACCCATGCCCAGTCCCCCAGACGTACTGTAGCCATCTTGCATAGCAAGCTCAATGTTTTCAATACCCGGACCGTGATCGGCACAGATGATTTCAATGCCTCGCTGACCACCACGATCAACACCACGTATTGTGACCTCGCCTGTTTTGGCATAGATAAAGATGTTGCGGGCCAGTTCCCCCACTGCGGTTGCTATCCGTGCCTGGTCAATAGCTCCGAACCCCTGCGACTTTGCAATTTCTCGCGCCATTGAGCGGGCAGTTACGATATCCAGGTCACTCTGGATTTGTGCTTGTTTTGACTGGGACATGTCCAAACCTCTTGTCCCGGCACTGAGAATTCGCCAGGTGCTTGCTTGTCTTTCTCAATTCTGAAACCCGATG
>CAYFVX010000635.1:0-3487 GCA_964346425.1 uncultured Chloroflexaceae bacterium
CGTGGATAGACTCCCCTAAATCTGCGCAGAATAAAGGAGACTAGCACAAACCCACCCAGCAGCATCCCCAGCGCAGCCAGCGGGGACAGCAGCGCAAGCGGCAGCAACGCGACCAACGCAACTGCCAGCAGGCCAGCCGTGCGCACATGGCGTGCAATTCGCGCCATGTGGGTAGTTTGCTGGTCAAGCCCCTGTTCCGTCCCCCCCGGGGTAATGCTCGTCTCGGAGCCAAATGGCCCCCAGCCGACCGCTATCGGGAAGGCAAAAGCCGCCGCGACGATAGCCAGCACATGCACCAGTAGCGGGGAATGTCCATTGGCAGCTATCAGGTTCCAATCGTTTGCAAGCTGAACACTGGTCGCCAGAGCCAGCCAGAGGAGGGTGCGCCCGGCCACCCCTATCTGCGCCTCGCGGATGGCCGCCCGCACCACAAACGGCGGCCCGGCAATCAAGGCTGGCAGCAACGCGAGCAAAAACGCCCCTTCCAGAGCACCCCACACCAGCAACCAGCGGGCAGGCTGCACTACCTGCATGGGATGCAACGGCCAGGGGACAAAAGCCATGCCAGACGCCACCAGCAGCACACTGATGCCACTGAGCAACCCTTCGCCACTGCGCCAGGCTGCCGGGGCAAACAACGCGGGAAAAAACCGTTGCACCTGCCCACTTTGCTGCGTCAAAAGGGTATACACGACTCCCAGTATCAAAGTCCAGAGCACACCGGGATAGAGCAGCAAGGCAGCAAATGCCTGCGAGAGCATCATAATGTTTCCAGAACCTCCTTGATCGCTTCCGGGGTGGGGGGACAGCCATCCAGCCGATGGTTCAATTGCACCGTCAGGTCTTCTTCTTGCTGGACACCACCTTTGCCAAAGGGATGACCGTCTATCGAACACCGTCCTATTGCCAACAAAGGTTTTTCTCCTGCTTCGCGCAAGAGATTTAAGAGCGCGGCGCGGATCCCAGGTGCAATGGGACCGGTCAGCAACAACACATCCGCATCCTGCGGGGAATATGCCCACTCCAGACCGGGGGTATTGAGCACGACTTCCTGGATTTCGATATCGCAGGCACCACACGAGCCGCTATTGAGGCGATACACACGTTTCATTCTGATCCCGTTCCGGCTTGTTGTGGCAAAGCCTTTTGTTTCTTGCACATGCGGCTATTGTACTATATCTGGCTGAAAAAGTGAATTGTATCAGCGCAAGTTCACAAACGTCAATCCCTGGATAACCTGCTCTATCAGCAGCAAAAACGGGCGCGGATACAACCCCATCGCCAACGAAAGCGTGAGCAACAGGATCGCAAGCAACGCGGTACCACGTGGCTCGCCTGCCAGCCTGCGTGCCGCAACCTCTTCCATCTCTGCATCCTCTATTAAGCCGCTTTTCTGTGAAGTCGGTGGCTCTGTGCCTGGCCCCAGCAGCCATTGGGCTGCCAGGCGTATCAACCCCACCAGCGCAAGCGCGGTGGCTATCAGCATCGGGAAAAGCTCTATCCAGCCCTGTTGCGCGGCGGCCTGATAGATCAATATCTTGCCCGCAAAACCACTCAGCGGCGGCAACCCCAGCAACGCCAGCCCGCCAGCCAGAAATACCGTTCCCGCCACCGGCCAGCGGCGCAGCAGGTCGCGCCGTTCCACGCCGGGCGGACGACCATCAGGTCGCTCCAACAAGCCCAGGCTGATAAACAGCAGAAAGACCAGTAGCACCTGATTGAGAGCCTCAAACAGGGCTCCTGTCAGGCCACTAACCGAAACCGAGGTCAGCCCATAAAAGATAATGCCGCTATTGTAGATGAGCAAATACGCTAGAATACGCCGTGGCGTTGGCTGATTGAGGCTCATAATGCCCGCCAGAATACTGGTGGCTATCCCGCCGGCGCGTAAGAACATGATGCCGGTGGGGTTTTCGGTCACCAGCACGGGAAACCGCTGGAAAGAGAGCACCAGCATAATAAAACTGGTCGTATTGATCAGCGCAATCACCACCGCCGAGACCATCGGCGCGGCATCTTCTACCATATCTGGCAGCCAGGTATGAAAGGGAATAAGGGCCAGCCGTAGCGAGAAGCCAGCAACCAACAGCGCGAGAATAAAGCGGGCCAGCGGAACACGCCCCGGCACTTCGCCGGGCTTATAGATATCGGCCAGGATGAAGCTCAAATACATCAGCACGCCCGCCAGCACCATCAAAATGAGATATTTCAGCGCAGAGGCAAACACCCGCGTGCTTACCAGCATCCCTGCGCCGGCTGGCAGGTCAACAATCGCCAGCACCGCCGCAATCCCCGCCCAGACCAGCAACAGCGACACAATAAACGGGTCCTGCAGCAGCAATGTCATACAGACAAACACCAGAATCAGCAGCGTGACCGGCACAAAGTTCTCACCGTGCGGCAGATGCAAAGAGGCCAGAAACGCCACCACGCCAATGCCCAGAAAGACCAGCATAAAGAGGCGAGTCAACTCATTGAGCGCAAGCGTGACCCCCAGCAACCGCGCCGGTTCATCCAGCGGTATCTGCACCACCAGCGCAATCTGCGTCAATACGGCCGCAACCGCGGCAACCACTACCAGCGACGTTTGTTTGCGCAACACAAAACAACTGGCCGCCATAGATATGGGAAAAAAGATGAGCAACAGATAGAGCATTAGCGTTTATACAATTCCTTGAGTTCAAGCGTCTTGAGCCGCCCGTAGAGCAAACCGCTCAGATAGGATACCACCAGCGCGAGCAAAATAGTCACCAGACTCAACAGAGCCAGCGGCACCACCCCGACCCCACTGGAATCCTGTGTGCTCAAGATCGCCGTGTAGAGAAAGTCAATACTGCTGATGCTGAGCAACAACCCCAACCCCACCTTGAGCAAATCGCCAGCCGTCGCCAGCGTAAACAGGCCAGTCAGCACCAGCCAGTACCACGCAAAGTCTATGGCCGGTGAGGTTGCCAGCGGATACATCCGGGGCAACGTCAGGCTGGCTATCAACGCCAGCACCATCGCCCAGAAAGGCAGCACATAATCGCCCAGGCGAAACGGCTCGGTAGCTTGCTGCCGCTGCACGGCGCGGGCGGCTCGCCGCAGCTCGGCCAGCCCGAACTCGTCCAGGTCTTCCAGCCCATATTCACGGGAGAAGGTCATCGCCGTCAGCGTCAGCATCGCGGTGACCGCAAGGCCGGTGATAAGCTTGACCACGACTATCGAACTGACCCCCCAGCCAAACAGTTGCAGGTCTGGGGACACAAATTCCTGCCGCGCCAGAAAGAGCGACAGGCAGATATAGTTTATCAGCAACGCTGGAAAGGTGCGCCGCCAGTCGAGCAGCAGCAGCACGACCGCCGCACTCAAGGCTATCCCAATAAGCAAAATGGCATCATAAACCATAACAATAGCACCATACCTGGTAATTTCTTCTGACCCCAGACCCCAGACCCCAGACCCTCAATCGGGTGTGTGCGGGAACCAGGTTCCCGCACGCTCCCCT
>CAYFVX010000636.1:0-3477 GCA_964346425.1 uncultured Chloroflexaceae bacterium
GGTCGTTATCACACTGGTCGAATCGTTCCGCACAACGGGGGGCAAAGCGACAGCCGTGCGGTGGGTCTATCAAGTTGGGCACGACGCCGGGGATGACTGCCAGCTCTTCTTTTACCTGACCATGGACGGGCATAGAAGCAAGGAGGCCCTGGGTATAGGGATGTTTTGGGGTTGCAAAAAGTTCATACACGTCAGCATATTCTACCACCTGCCCTGCATACATAACAACCACGCGGTCTGCCATTTCCGCTACCACACCCATGTCGTGGGTGATCAACATGATGGCGGTATTGACCTGTTCACGCAGTGAGCGCATCAGGTCCAGTATCTGCGCCTGGATGGTGACATCGAGGGCGGTGGTTGGTTCATCGGCAATGAGGAGCTCTGGTTCGCAGGCAAGAGCCATAGCGATCATAACCCGCTGGGCCTGGCCGCCAGAGAGTTCATGCGGGTACTGGCGGATACGCCCGGCCGGGTCGGGCAAACCCACCATCGTCAATAACTCAATAGTTCGTTGTCGGGCTTGTTTTTCGGTCATGCCGCGATGAATGTAGAAGACTTCGGCTATCTGGTCGCCAATCTTGAAAACGGGATTGAGGCAGGTTGTCGGTTGTTGAAAAATCATAGAGATGCGATCTCCGCGTAGCAGGCGCATCTCCTCGGCACTCAGGGTGCGCAAATCTTGTCCATCAAACAGGATACGTCCAGCCACAATTTTGCCTGGCTCACTTATCAGGCGCATCAGGGAGAGGGCGGTGACGCTTTTGCCAGAACCACTCTCGCCCACGATACCCACTGCTTCGCCGCGGTGGATAGACAGGTCAACCTGGTCTACGGCATGGACGACACCGCTTTCGGTGTAAAAGTGGGTGGTCAAACCTTCAATATGGAGCAATGCCTGGGTGTGGTTATTGGTTGATGCGCTGGCCTGGGTAGATGGGTTGGTTGTCCGCGTTGCTTGTTGTTTCATATGATTCCCCGTTTCATGGTCAATCGTCAATCGTCGGCTAAAGTTTCATCCGTGGATCCAGGGCGTCGCGTAGACCATCCCCCATGTAGTTGATTGCCAGTGAGGTGAGCAGAATGGGCAATCCTGGCACGAGGGGCATCCAGGGATGTTCAAACATGTAGCTCTGGGCGAATGCCAGCATGTTGCCCCATGTCGGGGTAGGATCCTGGATGCCGAACCCGAGAAAGCTGAGGGCTGCTTCCAGAATAAGCACGTGATTGAGCTGCAAGGTGAAGTCTACGATGATAGGTGGGAAGGCATTGGGAAAAACATGCTTGAGCAGAATACGGAAGTTGGAAGCACCGAGCGCACGGGTGGCTTCGATGTATTGCTGTTCGCGGACTGAGAGCACCATCCCGCGCATCAGGCGGGCGGTGGTAATCCAGTTGATCAGGGCGAGCACCAGGATAAACAGGGTGACTTTTTTGGCTTCGTTATCGGGTATTGCGGTAATGAAGGCAGTTGCTTTGATAAGTATTTCGGGAATGGGAATGAGTTGTTCGCTTTGCAAGAGAATGCCCATTAACACCAGCAGAATAACGAAGAGGGGAAAGGTGGAAATAAATTCAAGTGTGCGGCTGATGATCATGTCAACCCAACTGCCAAAGTAGCCAGCCAGGAGACCAAGGGTAATGCCAATCAACGTTGAGATAGTTACCACGGTGATGGAGACTGTAAGGGAAACACGAGCTGCATAGATAATACGGGTGAAATAGTCGCGCCCCAGATGGTCCGTTCCGAGAATATGCAGTTTACCGCTGGTCTCATTGACAGTCATAGGGGGCAGGTAGTTGCTGCCCAGCACAATATCGTCACGGTCAAATGGCGTAATGTAGGGAGCCAGCAGCGACGCTATGAACAGGACAATCAAGATGCCCGTACAGAACATTGCCACACGATGACGGCGGAATCGCTTGAAGACGAGCGACCATTGGCTCTCAGAGCGGGGTTGCTGCAAGTTGTCTGCGATACTATCTGGTGCAACAGTGGTCATTGGCACGGGTTCCTTTACGATAGGCGGATGCGTGGGTCTGCAACCGTGTAGAGAATATCCGAGAGCAGATAGCCCACCAGTTGCAAGACAATGGTGAGGTAGAGCAGGGCCATTGCCACGGTGTAATCATAACGGCTCAGCGATTCCAGCAGCAATTGACCGAGACCGGGCCAGTTAAAGACGTTTTCAGTGATAGCAGCTCCTGCTACCAGAACGGGCAGGATGTTTGCCAGCAGGGTGATAATTGGGATGAGCGCATTGCGGAAGGCATGTTTGAGAATAACCAGGCGTTCGCGCACTCCTTTGGCACGGGAGGTGCGCACGTAGTCCTGGCCTAGAACTTCCAGCATGCTGGAGCGGACAAAGCGGCTCCATTGTGCGATGTTGATGAATGTCAGGACTGCACAGGGCATGATGAAGTGTAGCACATAGTCGGCAGGTGAGCCAGCTTCTATACGACCGAACAGGAGCGTATCGTAGTCGCGGCTGGCGGTGGCGTTGCCGGGCGGTAGGATATAGGGTCCATCGCCGATGTCTTTGGGCAAAATGGAGAGCAGCAGGATAAGCACAATACCGAAGAAAAAGACGGGCAGGGAAGAGCCGATAAATGCGACAGTGGTCATAATGTAGTCGAAACGGGAGTACTGGCGCACGGCTGAATAGATGCCGATGGGGATGGCGATGATCAAGGTGATGAGGGTTGAAACACCCATCAGCGCGACGGTATACCACAGGCGACTGCCGATAACTTCGCTGACCGGTTGGTCGCGCAGGATGACCTGCGAGCGACCAAAATCGCCGAACACAATGCCGCGGCTGGTGCGGCGGTCGGACAGGTCGGCCATGGTGATAGGCGTGCGGCAGCCTACGTCCACAATCTCAACCGTACCATCCGGATAGGTCCAGCGTTCTTGCGCGGGTTGAGCGCATCCCACTTGCATATCGGCAAAGAATGTTTGCCCACCCAGGGTAATTGGCCCATCAGGGAAGCCAATAAACCAGCGGGTGAAGCGCACCACGATGGAGAGGTCGAGCTCGTAATGGGCTTTGAGGCGAGCGATGTCTTCATCGCGCAAGCCGGAGCGTCCACTTTGTTGGCGGCGAGGGTCAAGCTCGGCAGGCCCGCCAGGAGCCAGGTAGAGCAGTGCGTAGGATACGATGGATGCAAGCACGATAACAACGATCATCTGCAACAAACGGCGGATTAAAAAGGTTGTCATGATGTCTTTGTTCTAGCCGGTGGGGATAGGGGTTGTGCGGCTATGCCGCACAACCCCTATCCCCACGGTCAAGCCGTGGCACGCGACTGCGTGCGTTTTTACTCTACAAACCATCTCTTGCCGCAGGTACCACCTGCTGAAACGATTGTCTGTTTGTTGTTTTTTGCTGGCGAAGGAGTGCAACCCCTTTGGGTTGCAACCCCCTCAATGGGTGTCACTTGCGGGTGTGTGCGGGAACCTGGTTCCCGCACGCT
>CAYFVX010000637.1:0-3470 GCA_964346425.1 uncultured Chloroflexaceae bacterium
GTCGAAAAACCCACACACCCCACGCCAAAGAGGAGCGTGAGGGAACCTGGTTCCTTCACACACCCACTGGTGACACCCATTGAGCGGGGGGCACCTGCGCGATGACAATGCCTCTGCTTCCCTTGTTACTCAGGCGTAACAGATTGGGATACACTTGATAGTAAGAGATGATGAGAAATCAATCAATACAACCATTGAAAACTCTCTTCTGACACATCTGCACATCAGAGTCAACGAAGACTCCCCTGGTAAAGAATACCGATCCTAATGAAGGTCCATCTGACCGGGGTTTTTTCTATGCGCATGAACACGTCAGAAGACGTTTTGATAAAGAGAAAGGAATCATCCTATGGCAACGCTCGTCAAAATCGACAATAAATTCATCAATCTCGACAATGTAACAGAAATTCATAGCTATGAACTGCATGGCTGGAATGTCATTGTCTACTACGCAAAATCGGTCATTGGCAACAACGGCAACGGAAACGGTAATGGTAACAACAACGGATATTACACCAACGGTCATAGCGAAGAAAACGTCCAGCAAGACTTTGAACACTTCACCGGGCGTGAAGCCGAAGCTCTGCGCGAATGGTTGGAACAGCATGCAACCGATGTCCTCGCCTGGCACAAAACGCATGAAGACCACATGACACTGTATAGCCGCGAGTACGCCTGATACCATATCATGCTGCGAAACGACGAAGAGCACAAATTGCGCAAGGAGGAAAACGTGCAGAGCTATCGCTGAGACCACAGGTGCGCAGGAAGGGTGGGGGTGGTGTGGCTTTGCTGCACCACCCCCACCCTTCCTCACATGTGTAGAGATTTTTGCAAAACCTGATACCAATGGGACAAGTCGCCCGTAGGGGTTTGCCGCCGGCAAACCCCTACAGCGTGCCTCCAGCCAAAAAAGTCTCCACATGTGAGCCCCACCCTTCTCCCCCAAAGGGATATATTTTGCGCCGGTTCTGCTCTTGGTAGCACCACGAAATATTGTGGACGGTATTTTACCGTGGGGTTTGCGAGGGAACTGTGTCCCCTCGCGCTCCTCAGTGTCAACCCCGTTGAGGATACTCCACGGTATTCTGTGGTGCTACCCGGCTCTTTCCCAAAGGGACAAACACCTGTGGCAGGTATCCGTTGCTTGTGTCCACAGTCTGCGGTCCATCGTCTACGCTCCCCCTTTGAGTGCTACCTATACCGCACCCATCGCACCACCAGTGTTACAAAGCCGCCGACAATGCCAAACCACATCCCTATCAAAGCTCCTAAAATAGCCATAATCAAGAAGAAAAACACGATAATCTCAAGCGAAAGCGAATCCCAATCCCCATGCCATCTATAGAACACGCTCACCAATGTCCAGCAGATGATGCCAGCATTCGTCCCGAAAGACCGTACCCCCTCTATCACCTCTTGCCTGGACAGGTCAGCCTGAAATGTTTTCACCAGCATCCCGGCCAGCACTCCTCCCAGATTGGCAGTCAGGCCGGCCACCAGATACAGATCAAACGGCTCTATGCCATATTCCCTGCCAGCAAACCAGCCACCAGCCCCGCCAGCCGCCATTAGAATGAGCATGAGCAAGAAGATATGTACCTGTTTCATCGCCTGCCACCCCTGCCGCCACCTCGTGCGCCAGCGTGAAACAATGACATGCATCTCCACCCGCGCCACACGGCCCGTATTATCGTGCAGGAGCGCATTATCCAGTTGCTTCCCCCACATGCCCTTCTGCCGCACATCCGTCGTCAGCGTTACACTGGTGGATTTCTTCGGTGGCAGCACAATAGTTGTGCGCTTGCTGCTTACCCAATCGGGCAATTCCATATGCAGCCGCACAAACCGCCGCCCGCTGTTGGTAATCGTCAATGACTGCTCGCGGCTTTCACTCTTTGCCAGCCTGCCAAACTCAACCAGCAACTGGTTGATCAGCAGTTCCGGCTGCTCATTGCCAAAGTGTTTGGGATCGAGCAGCGCAAGCGCAGCATCCAACCCCTCGCTACGGTTGCGCGTGCTGCGCACAATATCGCGCAACTGCTGCGCCGTGTCGGGTTTGAACCAGAGATGTTCCACCAGATCGGGCAAAGATTGATAGAGCCAGCGGCTTGCCTCCTCCCAGTGCTGCTCGCACCAGTGCGCAAGCTCTTGCTCTTGCGAAATATCCGTGCCATCCGGTGCCTGAAGGGGACGCGCCGGTGCCAGGAGCGTTTCCAACCGATGGCGCAATTGCAGCGCGGTCGGCCGCTGGCGCACGTCGCGCTGTAGCGCATCGCTCAGCACCTCGCCAAACGCGCCCATCTGCTTGAGACGCGGAAATGTGAAGGGATGATTGGTCGGGTCGTCATTCGTTGCCAGGTGGTAGAGCGTGGCAGCCAACCCATACACATCGCTACGCGGCTCACTCTCGCCACGATATTGCTCTGGCGGAGCGTAGCCCTGCGTGCCATAGATGCTCGACTTTTGCAAACCGACACTGCCACCGCCGGTCTGCACCAGCAGCCGCGCTCGTGCCGTGCCAAAATCTACCAGCCGTATCTCATTGCTATTGCGGTCCAGCAACAGGTTGGCCGGCTTGATGTCGTGATGCACAACCGCGTGTGGGGTGCGACTCGCCAGATATTCCAGCACTTTGCAGAGGGCTATCCCCCAGCGTATCACCTCTTGCTGCGGATAGGCCGAGCCGCGGATGGTTTTGCCGCTCTGCTCGTCCGTGCGCGTCAACTGCTGCTCCAGGTCACGCCCCTCGATATATTCCATCACAATGTAATTGTGAGGGTCCTCCTGAAAGTGGGTATAAATCTGCGGGATAGCCGGGTGGCGCAGTTCCGCCAGCGTGCGGGCTTCCTGCACAAAAAGATCGCGGGCTGCCTGCACCTCCTGCGGTTTCGTCGGGTCAAAATAATCCAGCATCGCCTTGACCACCACCGTGCGCTCAAACGTCTCGTGATCGGTTGCCAGATAGATGGCCCCCATGCCCCCCCTGGAGAGCACCCGCTGGATGGTATAGCGGTCCTTTGCCAGCTTTTGCCCCGCCTGCGGCGGACGAAAGGCGATAAGCGTCGGCTTGCCACACATCACGCAGAACTTTGCCCCCGCAGGTAACACCTGCCCACAATAGGCGCAGGCAGCATAGTGGCGGGTGGACTGCGGCGGCGCGGCTGCCGCTTGCTGTTTTTTTGCCGACTGGCTCTGAAAGAGAAAGCCACACGTCGGGCATGCGGTCTCGTGTGATTGACAGAGATTTTTACAAACAGGACAATGCATCATAGGTCACAGAATAAACAACAGGTACAAAACAGAGAAGACGATGCTCTGCACAGGATGATGATGGACACACCATTCATCATACCACGTTCTTGCGGGTACACGGACTCAACAGGTTTCACCTATTTTGTGTGCTGCTTTTGCCTGGACTTTGTCCATTTCTTGCTGCGCAGCAGCAAAACTCTGGTTTCACGCAAAGA
>CAYFVX010000638.1:0-3469 GCA_964346425.1 uncultured Chloroflexaceae bacterium
CTTTACCAATGGGCTATTTGTAAGTTTTTTGCATCTCAATGCGCATCCCGTGGGTCCCACGGGGACTCTGTTGGGTAAAGGAGGGGTCTGGCAGTGCCAAACCCCTCCTTTACCGATTTCCCCACAGAGTCGTACTATGTCTGGCTCTTGCCTATTCTTCTAGCAGCAACCAGGTGGTTTGCCGGGAACAATGACATCCCTTACAAATATAGTACCACATGCATTTGTGTCAAAGGTGTGCTACCATGGGGCATAATTCAAAGTGCGAGGTTCGGTTCTTTTATGGATAGCTTTATCTTGTGATAGAGGGTGCCACTCATCGCTCATCACTCATCACTCATCACACCCGCAATAACCCTTAGTTGAATGAGACAAGCCTATGCAATTTCTTGCACCCAACACAGAAATACAGGGAAGGTACGAGATTGTTCGACTCGTAGGAAAGGGTGGAATGGGCGCGGTCTACCAGGCAAATGATAAGCGGCTTGGGAGCGTCGTTGCCTTAAAACAAACACTCTTTAGCGAACCCGAATTGTACGTAGCCTTCGAGCGCGAAGCACGATTGCTCGCCACGTTGCGCCACCTTGCCATACCACGCGTCATTGACCATTTTGCCGATGACAATGGTCAATTTCTGGTCATGGAATTTATCCACGGCTCCAATCTCGGCCAGTTGCTTAAACAACGGGGCGACCCCTTCCTGCTGGAAGATGTGCTTGCATGGGTAGACCAGCTTTTGCAAGCTCTGGACTACTTGCATAAACGCACCCCTCCCATTATTCACCGCGACATCAAACCGCCCAACATCAAGGTTATGGATGATGGACAACTCGTGCTGCTCGACTTTGGCCTGGCAAAAGGCACGCCAGCCTTTCAAACCCAGATGTTAAGCAGCATCAGCGTCCGTGGCTACACGATGGCCTACGCCTCGCTGGAGCAAATCCAGGGGAGCGGTACCACTCCGCAGAGCGACATCTACTCTGTCGGCGTCACGCTCTATCATTTGCTGAGTGGCTCACGCTTTGCCCCCAACATCAATGCGCTCGCGCGGGCAACAGCTCGTTTCACCGCACAGCCCGACCCGTTGCAACCCTTGCATGAACTCAATCCGCTGGTTCCCCAATCGGTCAGCACCATCATCATGCAGGCACTTGAACTCAACCCGCAGGACCGCCCGGAAAATGCATCCGCCATGCGGGAAGCGTTGCGCAAAGCCTCAACCCCCGCTACCGTCACCGCTGAACTGGGAAACAAACAGACTACGCCTCTCTCTGCCACGCCAACCTCACTGCCTCACCTGCCTGCCAGCATACCCCACACAATATTGCAAGGACATAGCGAATCTATCCTCAGTTTAGACTTCAGTCCTGCGGGTAATCTGGTGGCATCTGGTAGCCACGATCATACCATCTGCCTCTGGGATATTGCCAGTGGGCAGCAAGTCCAGCGGCTGGAAGGACATACCGGCCTGGTGCTCAGCCTCGCTTTCAGCCCCGACCGGCAGACGCTTGCTTCGGCAAGCGATGACAACACCGTGCGCCTCTGGGACATCAGTAGCGGCAAAGAAACCCTGCGTTTACAAACGCCCTGCACGGCCTGGAGCGTAGCGTTTAATCCAGATGGACGGGTACTGGCGGCTGGCAGTGAAGACCGCATGATTCGCCTCTGGACCTTGCACAGTTCCGAGGAAGTCCAGATTCTGCAAGGTCATACGGGTCGCGTATATACCATTGCATTCAACCACGACGGCAAACTGCTCGCTTCTGGCAGCAAAGATGCAACGGTCAGGCTCTGGGATGTCACAACCAGCCGCCAGGTCAGCAACCTGACCAACCATGTGCGCCCGGTGTATAGCGTCGCCTTCAGCCCCGATAGCAAAATCCTGGCTTCAAGCAGTGAAGACCGCACCATCCGCCTCTGGGAGCTGGAGAACGGGGTTGAATACTGCCATTTGCAGGCGCACAATGACGACATCATCAGCATCGCCTTCAGCCCGGATGGAACCCTGCTGGCCTCTGGCAGTAGCGACAAAACCGTGCGCATCTGGGACATCGCCAGCCGTCGCGAACTGCGCACCCTGACGGGCAACCGCGAAATGGTCTGTGTCGCCTTCAGCCCGAATGGTCACTGGCTTGGGTCGGGCAGCCTGGATAAAACCATTCATCTCTGGAACCTGGGACTGCCGGAAGCCAGTGTGCCGCAACAGGAGCACAAACAGGAACGCAAACAAGATGCCGGACAGGTGCAAAAAAAATCCCCGGACAAGCAAACTCCTGCCGCCGAACCTCCACAACGCCGTGTGGTCTTGCGCCAGAGCAAACGCAGAGGCGCAGCCATGTTATCCCCGGAGGCGATAGAAGCCCTCAATCGCAACCCGCCACCCTCGCCTGCACCGAAACATCCTCCTGCTCGCAACCGCATCACGACACGCCCGGTCGCGCCACCCCCATCCCCGTATGAACCGCCAATGATTATCAGCCTGGCGTTCCGAAGCCACCGCGACCATGTCTGGGGAGCCGAGTTTAGCCCCAGAGGGTATCATATCGCCTCCGGCGGGAGCGACCACAAAGTCTGGCTGTGGGATATTGCTCGTGGTATTGAAGAGCGCAAGTATGAGGCGCAGAACCATGTCTACTCTATCACCTTTAGCCCCGATGGTTTCTTTCTTGCCGCAGGGTGTGGCGGCAATATCGTGCGCATCTGGGAAGTGTCGAGTGGACACGAAATAGCCCTGCTTGACGGACACCGTGGCTACGTCACCCGCGTCATGTTTAGCGCAAATGGAGAAAACCTTGTCTCGGCCAGCAGCGACCGCACGATTTGCCTCTGGGACATCTCCAGTGGTAAGGTCATCCAGACGTTGCACCAGCACTACTATGTTACGGATGTGGTGTATAGCCCCAACAACCGCCTGCTGGCATCCAGCAGCCTTAATCCTACCGTGATACTCTGGGATGTCGCAAGTGGCAAAACTCTCCAGCGTCTCGCCGAACATACGGCGGCCGTGCGTAGTGTTGCCTTCAGCCCCGATGGCTCCATCCTGGCAACCGCCAGCGATGATAGCACCATCCGGCTGTGGGATGTTGCCAGCGGACGCTGCACACACTGCCTGGAGGGAAGCATGGGCAGTGTGCAGACGATTGCGTTCAGTGCTGATGGACGTATGCTGGCTTCTGGTGGCCTGGACTACATCGTTCATCTGTGGGATGTCGAAAAAGCTGAGGAAGAAGAGCGACTGGAAGGACATTCAGGCGTTGTGCAAAGCGTGCGCTTTAGCAGCGATGGCAAGTTTCTGGTCACTGCCAGCAGCGACTGGACCGCTCGCCTCTGGAAACTGGGCATATCCGAAGACGAATGGATAGAACTGGCCCGCGCCTGGCGCGAGTTGTAGATGTGGGTCGGGGGTCGGGGGTCGCTCACATGTGGAGACTTTTTCGGTGGCAAGAACCCCGTTGGGAATCGTAGCCGC
>CAYFVX010000639.1:0-3466 GCA_964346425.1 uncultured Chloroflexaceae bacterium
GGTGATGGCTCGCCGTCCGCTGGTGTTGCCATAGGCGGAGAAGTTGTGCTGGCCGGCGGGTAGCCCACCTTCGGGGATGACGGCCGGCAGGTAGATTTGTTCCTGGAATGCCCCGCTTTCGGTCACGCCTTCGTAGAGCCGCACGACCGATCCATCCGGCAGGGTCAACCAGAGGCTCACGAGTTCGCCCGGCGCAAAGCCACGCCCGGTCAGGGTGACGATGTCCAGTTGGCGAACCTGTGCGGGCCAGATTTCCAGCAATGCTGCTTCTGCATCTCCCAGATAATCTGCCCGCTCCACATCGAACGAGACAATACCGGTGCGCTCGCTAGATCTGCCGAAACCTGTGATATGATACGTACCAGTTGGATCTTCTACTGCAGGAGTGAAGTGGTAGGAAAATGTGCCGGTATCATCTGCCTTGACTATTTGCAGGTCACGCACTTTGCCATCTGGTAGCGTTAGCCACAGAGCTACTGGTTCGGATGCGTCGTAACCTGTTCCTTCAAAAGCATAGGCACTTCCCTGCGTGATTCCTGATTCGGTGAGACGAAGCTGAACATTGTTTTGGGTCTGTTCTGCGGCTGGTGCGTCAAGCTGAAAATAGCTGATGGCAACGGTCTGGCTTTGTTCACCACGGGCACTCAAGGCATGTTTTCCGACCGGGAGTGAAGAATCCATGTGAATCGAAACGGTTGCCTTGCCTTCACTATTTGCTCTGACGTATTGGAGTGGGAGCACCTGGTAGTTGGGAAAGGTTTGCCACAGGACTACCGTTTCGCCGGGGATAAATCCTTCTAGTTCGACTTCGAGTGAGCTGTTTTGCATTCCTGTGTCGCTGGCAAGCAGCAGAACCGGTTGGGTACCTGCGGCACGGGTGTTGAGCGATGTGATGACATAGAGTCCGATAAGCAGGCTAATGGTGAGCATACTCGCAAGTATGGCTGTTCGTTTTGGGTTTTTCATACCCTTCTTCCTTTCTGGAGTTTTCAAACGAAAGAACGTACAAAGCATTGAAAACCTGAGTATTTCAAGGCTTTTGCTGTACATAGACGCCTGTTTTGTGGGGTTTTTCTGTTTTCTGATTACAGAAAGATTAAGAGCCAGGTGGTTTTGCCGGGTGTTTTTGTGCTTTGTGATTACAGTTTGATGAAAAAAAGTGAGTATTTCGGTTTTTTCTGGTATTTTTGTATGCATAATGGGTTTGTTCTGTGCAGCAGGGGCAACTGTTGAACTCACTAGTTTTTGTGTTGTTTTCGTGTGAAGTGAATGTGTAAGGAGCGTTCTCATGTTTCGTCGTTCATTCGATACTCTCCATATGAGACTGGTACTGTTTGTTGTGCTGGTTATGGCTCCGGCCGTCGGGTTGCTTGTGTATATCGGGGTGGAGCAACGGGAGCAGTCCGCCGAGGATGTCAAGGCAAATGCGTTGCGCACCACGCAAATTATTACCTCGTATCAAGAGCAAATGATCCTCTGGACGCATCAGGTTTTGCGTCATCTGGCTTCGTTGCCGTCGGTGCGTTCGCAGGATGCTGCAGAGTGCAATGATGCGTTTGCCGAGTTGTTGGGCCAGTATCCCTCCTATCGCGGTTTTGTAGCGGCTGCGCCAGATGGTACGGTCTTTTGTGCTTCCTCAGAAAACGCTTTGCCGGGGCTGTCGCAAGATGTGGCGACGCTTGACTGGTTCAATCGGAGTGTTGAGATTGAGAAGTTTGTCGTTTCCGATGTGATGGTTGATGAGCAGAGCGGCAAGGCGGTGCAGATGTTTGGGTTGCCGGTGTATGCGGATGATGGGAGTCTGCGGGCGGTGATTGCGGCCGGGCTGGATGTTGAACGGCTCAATGAGTTTGCGACGCGGGCGCAGTTGCCGCCAGGGGCGGTGGTGACACTGTTTGATCGCCAGGGTACTATCCTGGCTCGCTATCCGCATGCGGATGAGTGGGTTGGGCAGACGGTACCGGATGCGCCGCTTATCAAGACTATTCTGGATTTTCAGGGGGAGGGGACCGCCAGGTTGCCGGGGCTGGATGGAACCTCGCGTCTCTGTGCATTCACCTATTTGCGCTTCAATCAGCAGGGGTTGTATTTGAATGTGGGGGTTCCGAGCCGTGTGGCGTTTGAGGAGGTCAATCAGGCGTTGCTGCGTAATCTCGGCTTGCTCGGTATTATTGTGCTGGTTGAGATTGTGGTGGCTGGCATCGGTGGGCGGGTTTTTATTTTGCGGCCTATCAGGATGCTTTCGCAGGCGACCCGCAGTGTGTCGGAGGGGAATATGGATGTACGGCTGGATACTTCTGGCAGTATGGGCGAGTTGCGGCCGGTGGCCCACTCGTTCAATGATATGGTGTCCAGGTTGCAGCAGCATGAAATTCATTTGCGGGAGGCGGAGGCTCGTTATCGCAAGCTGGTGGAGCAGATTCCTTCGGTGATTTATACGATGACGCTGGAGCGTGGGCAGTTCAGCTATATCAGTCCACGTTTGCAGATGTTGTTGGGGGTGGCTCCGGAGGTATGGATGCAACATGCGGAACGCTGGTTGGATTTTGTGCATCCCGAAGACCGGGCGGTGGTGCGCTCTGAGGTGGCGCAGCGTCGCAAGCATGGCGAGGTACGGACACTTGAGTATCGGCTGGTGGCGCAGGATAATCGGGTGGTCTGGGTGCGCGATGAGTGTATTGTGGTGCGCGATGAGCATGGGGGTGCGCAGTTGCTCCAGGGGGCGTTGTCGGATATTACTGAGCAGAAGGAGGCTGAGGAGGTTATCCGCGAGCAGTCGGAGACGATGCGCGAGTTGTCTACGCCGTTGTTGCATATTGGCGATACGATTATGCTGATGCCGCTGGTGGGTGCGCTGGATTCGCAGCGGGCGCAGCAGATGATGCAGACGTTGTTGAAGGGGGTTGAAGTCAATGGGGCAAAGGTTGTTATTCTGGATGTGACCGGCGTGGCGGTCGTCGATTCGCAGGTGGCGAATGCGATTATTCAGACCGAGCAGGCGGTGCGTTTGCTGGGAGCGCGGGTGATTTTGACGGGTATCCGGCCGGAGGTGGCGCAGGCGATGGTGGGTCTGGGCCTGGATATGGGTGCGGTGCATACTCATAGCACGCTGCAGAGCGGGATTGCGCAGGTGTTGCAGCGGTAGGTGGTCTGGGGGCAGGCTCACATGTGTAGACTTTTTTATCAACCGCTTTGCAAAGCGGTCGCGAGATGCTGTAGCAGCGGCTTGTAGCCGCTGGATCTCCCGCCATGGAGATGCATCCATGATGCAGCAGACGGATGGTTTTGCGGCAAAAGAAGCGGATGTATGGGCAAATCCCGCGGTTACAAACCGCGGCTACGATTCTCTGGGAGCGCAGGCGTCTCGCCTGCCCCAGGCATGGGTTTGGCACCGCCAAACCCATGCGCATGAAGCTAAGCAGTTTGCCGCTTTGCAAAGCGGGGGATTGGGGGTTGCAAACCCCCG
>CAYFVX010000640.1:0-3448 GCA_964346425.1 uncultured Chloroflexaceae bacterium
GGGACAAGCCAGGATTTTCGGCACACGTTCAGAGCACTACAGCAAGGCAACATTCCTTTTTTTGAACGGGGCGTCCCATGTCGAAAAGCGCAACTGTCTTTAAATGGTACCACAAAGAGAGCCAGTATACAAAGGGTTCAAGGCAGATTTCAGAATCACGCGTTTTCGCAAAATTCTGGTATCATGAGAAGTTAGATCAACAGGCTACCGGGAACCACGAAGGGTTGAAACGTGAACCATCACGCCTTTCCTGCACAAGAATATACACCACTCTTGCTTACCCAACAGAATACCAGCAACGAACAACAGGTTCAGCACGAACTCGAATACCGCGTCGCATTTGAAGCCATCATCATCTATGCAACCCAGAACTTCATTAACCTGGCACCAGATGAAATAGACGATGGTATCAACCGGCTCTTGCAAGCTATCGGCTCGTTTGAACAGGTTGACCGCAGCTACGTGCTGCTCTTTGCTCAAGACGACACCGTCATCAATAACACCCATGAATGGTGTGCAGATGGTATAGAGCCGCAGATCCATTCCTTGCAAGCACTACCCACTGAACCATTCGACTGGTCAAACACGCAACTCTTTCGCGGCGAAGTGGTGCATATTCCCCGCGTGGCAGATATGCCCTCTGAAGCAGCCGCAGAACAGCAGGTGTATCTGCAACAGGGCAACCAGTCGCTCATCTTTGTCCCCATGATTGAGGATGGGCGGACCATCGGGATACTTGGTTTCGACTCGGTTCGCCGCGAACGCCACTGGTCTGACGAGACTATCACCCTGCTCAAGATTGTCTGCCAGATTGTCGTCAACGCGCTGCAGCGGAAAAAGACAGAAGAAGCCCTGCGCGAAAGCGAACGCTCCCTCAAACAACGGGTAGAAGAGCGCACGCAGGAGCTTTCCACCCTGCTCACCGTGCAACAGGCACTCACCAGTAGCCTGGATACCGATGCGGTGCTGCGCATGATAACGTGCGAAGCGCGGCGCATGACCGGCTCCACCTTCAGTGCTGTTTTCCTGCGCGAAGATGATATGCTCTGCCTCTCTATGTCAGAAGGCAACCCGACCCCAGATATGCAAGTCGGCTACCTCATGCCGGTGGCAGGCTCTGCCACCGGCATGGCTATCACCAGCGGGCAACCGATTCGCATTGATGATGCCCCCGCGGATGCACGTATCAACGCCGAGGCAGTAAAACTGGCAAAAATACGCTCGTTGCTCATCGCGCCACTTCTCTCGCATACTGCCTCCATCGGGGCTATCGCCGTGGGCAATCAGCAACCAGGCATGTTTACCACGGAAGATGAACGTCTGCTCACCATGCTCACACCAGCCGCGGTTATTGCGCTCGAAAATGCCCGTTTCTACCGCGAAGAGCAGCAACGCCGGCGCGAGCTTGAAGCTCTGTACCGCGCAGATGAGCAACTCTATCGCTACCTGCACCTTGACCAGGTCTTGCATGCACTGGTGGATGTCGCGGTAGATATTCTGCATGCCGATAAAAGCTCACTGCTCGTCTGGGAAGAGCAGCGGCTCGTTGTGCGGGCCGCCCGCGGCTTTGTAACGGAGGACGTTGACCAGATATCACAGGCAGCCACCAGCGGGTATGCCCGGCAGGTCATCAGCAATGGCAAGCCGGTGGTCATCGAAAACGCCTGTCACGATGGACATATTGCCCCATTTCTGGTTGATGTCGAGGGGATTTGCTCGTTCATGCATGTACCGGTGACGGTTGGCGAGCAGGTGTTTGGCGTATTCAATGTCAACTATACCTATCCGCGCACCTTTAGCGACCAGGAGCAACGCTTGATTCTTGCGCTGGCGCAGCGTGCAGGGCTGGCGATAGAAAATGCGCGACTCTACGGGCAGGCACAGCAGGTTGCAGCGATGGAAGAGCGGCAAAGACTGGCCCGTGAACTGCATGATGCCGTGACCCAGACCCTCTTTTCCGCCAGCATGATAGCCGATGTGCTGCCCCAGGTCTGGGAACGCAAACCCGCCGAAGCAAAAACTCGCCTGGTGCAATTGCGCCAGCTCACCCGCGGCGCACTGGCAGAAATGCGGAGCCTGCTGCTGGAACTGCGGCCGGCCGCCCTGCTGGAAGCAAATCTGGCAGATTTGCTCAAACAACTGGCCGAAGCAACCAGTGGGCGAGCACAAATGGCCCTGAGCATCAACGTCACCATACAGGGCACATGTACCGTTTCGGATGATGAGAAAGTCGCCCTCTACCGCATAACGCAAGAAGCCTTGAACAACATCATCAAGCATGCCAGCGCATCGCAGGGAAATATCACCCTGCAAAGCAATGACCAGCAGGTCACGTTAGAGATATACGATAATGGCTGCGGGTTCGCGGCGGAAGACGTGGCGGCCGGGCGGTTTGGACAACACATTATGCACGAGCGAGCAGCAGCCATTGGCGCAACATTGCACGTGGATAGTCAGCCGGGCCAGGGAACCTCCATCCTGGTTGTGCTGCCACATGAAAACAGGCAAAACAGAGAAGGAAAAACACCATGACCAGGAATGATGATCCCCCTATTCGGGTAATGATTGTAGATGACCATGCGATTGTACGAAGCGGTCTTTCGGCATTTCTGCTTGCCTTTGAAGACCTGGAAATGGTTGGCGAAGCGGGAGGCGGAGCCGAGGCAATCCGCATGTGCGAAGAAACTCGCCCACATGTCATCCTCATGGACCTGGTGATGCCGGGTATGGATGGCGTCACAACCACACGCACCATTCGCGAGCGATTTCCAGACGTGCAGGTGATAGCATTAACCAGTTTTCCCGAAGAAAACCTGGTGCAGGGCGTCTTGCAGGCCGGCGCGATTAGCTACCTGCTCAAAAACGTCTCCGCGGACGCACTGGCAGAAGCCATCCGAGCGGCTGCGGCTGGTCGCTCCACGTTGGCACCAGAGGCCACCCGCGCCCTGGTACATGCGGCCAGCCACACTCCCGCGCCGGGCCACGACCTGACACAGCGTGAGCGGGAAGTACTGACGCTCATGGTGGCGGGGCTGCACAACCCGGAAATTGCCGAACGGCTGACGGTCAGTCGCTCGACGGTGAAGTTTCACGTCAGCAGCATCCTCTCCAAGCTCGGCGTCTCCAACCGCTCGGAAGCCGTCGCCCTGGCCGTGCAACACCACCTGGTAGCACATGGGGAGTGAGGAGCAAGGAGCAAGGAGTGCGGAGTGCGGCGGAGTGCGGAGCCGCATAGGCGCGAACGTAACGGGCATTCCACCGCGTTTTCACCCTCTCCCCAACCCCTCTCCCATCCAGGGAGAGGGGCTGCCGGCACCCCTTCCCCTCACATGTGGAGACTTTTTTGTAAACCGCTTTGCAAAGCGGTTGCGAGATACGGTAGCAGCGGCTTTTAGACTCTGTTGGTAAATGTGTTTTGGGTGATAAGGTAGGGGTTTGGCGGTGCCAA
>CAYFVX010000641.1:0-3427 GCA_964346425.1 uncultured Chloroflexaceae bacterium
AATCAACAAGTCCTCACAAGGCAATCCGCGTTCGCAGCCGGTGCATCCTCGACAACCATCACCACGCGATGGCGAGGTGATATATAATCTCGCTCGGTTGCTCACCCTGCTTGTGTTAATTTTGCTCAGCAAGCCTATTACGGGAACGTTTCTCTGGGATTTCACTCGACAAAGTCCGTTTGATATACTTGTTCTGGTGTATGGTGGGTATGCTCTCATCATGCTGCTTGCATTTGTGCTCCCCTTTATGCGGCCGCTGGTCAGAGCCGCTCCCCTGATAGAAATTGCTTTCCTCAGCCTGCTGAGCCTGTTGAGCAAAGAGCAAAGCATCCTTATCTTTCCATTCTATCTCTTTCCGCTGGCTAGTCTTGCTGTTCGTACACAGCCTGCCTTGAGTCTGGGTGCGGGTGGTATTGCTGCGCTGCTCTTTTTCGCTACGGCAATGACCGGCCATCTGTTGATGAGTGAGCCTCCCCAATCCCCCGATTATGTGTTGCTTGGATTGATGAGCATGGTTTTTATTGCTTTGCCCTGGCTGGTGAGCAGCCTTACCGAGAGCTGGAACAGCAGTAATCGGCAGGGTATGGAAGAAATTGTGCGCCAGACTCAGGAACACCAGATGCATGCTGAGCAACAGGCGCAGAACGTACAACAGCGTCTGCTTACCCTCTCGAAACTGGTGGCAGAACTGGCGCAGCACGATAGCTCTCTCGCAGAACAAAAGCGGGTGTTGAATCTCATCGTGGAAGAGGGGGTGCGTTTGCTGGCTGTTTCGCATGCTTTGTTGTTGAAGAGAACCGATAATCCCGAAAATCCTGGAGAATTTCTGGTTGCGGCTGGACATGCGCTCAACCCGCTTGATGCGGGCAATGTGCGCACGATAGAGCCAGAAGGCACGATTGACAGGATTTTGCAACCAGGAATGCGCCCCCAATTCTTGCAAGATATGAGCCAGGATGTGGATTTGCAACGTTTTTCCACGCTCCATTCGTGCAGGAGTGCGTGGGTTGCCCCCTTGCAGCATGGCGTCACGGTGGATGGCGCATTGATCTTTGCCAGCGACCATCAAGAAGGGGGGCAGAAGGCGCAAGAGGAAGTGGTCGTGATGTTGGCGCATCTTGCCAGCATTGACCTCTATCAAGGAGCCTTGTTGCATGAGCTTGAGCCACAGCGCGAGAAGTTACTCACATGGGAGGCCAGGTCCCGTCAAGATTTGACGCGCCATGTTCACGATGGGTTGGCGCAAACGCTGGCGCAGATTGTGATGAATACCGACATTCTCAAGCGCATGGTGCAAGAGGATCCGTCGGCTGCCAGCGGCGAGCTTGAGAAATTGCATGACCAATTCAGGCGATACCACTTTGAGGTGCGCGAAGTATTGACGGCGCTCAGCCCCCTTCCGTTGGGGCAGGGGTTGTATGATGTGCTGCATAATTTTCTGGAACGTAAGCGGAATGGATATAAACAGACCCGCATTATTCTGGAAGCAGACAGCGTCAAAAACCTCGCGCTCCATTATAAAGTCGAAAATATGCTGTATAACATCGTGCAAGAGGCGGTCAACAATGCGCTAAAATATGCAGAAGCAACCAACATCTGGGTACGTCTCAAACTCCAGGAGCGCCATCTGCTCATGACCATTACTGATGATGGGAAGGGATTTGATGTGGAGAAAGGCAAAGAAGCCGCACGCAAGCGCGGCTCGTTTGGCCTGTTCAATATTGGTGAACGGGCCCGTCTGGTTGGGGGTTCGGCCGAGATATATGCGAAAATTGGAAAAGGGACGTTCATTCAGGTTTACGCTCCCCTGACCCAACCTGAGCGTGACAAAAACGACCAGTAAGTCTATAACGAGTGGAGTAAGGGGGCTACAACTATGACCATGGTTATTCCAGGCTATCAGATAAGCGAAACGCTGAATACGGGCGAACGGACTATTATCTATAGTGGGGTACGCGAACAAGACCACCTGCCGGTCATTCTCAAGGTGCTCAAAGAAACCTATCCTTCACCCAGGCGTATTGCCTGGTTTAAACGGGAGTATGACTTGCTCAAAAAGTTCGAGGACCTCGAAGCGGTCATTAAGCCCTATGAATTTCTCACCTATCAGAACCGGTTGCTGATAACGATGGAGAGCATTGGCGGTCAATCACTGGCCGACTTGCTCAAGCTACGACCGTTGCGCATCGGGGAATTTTTTCCTATCGCTATCACATTGGTTGAGACGTTGAGCCATATCCACCAGCGGCATGTTATCCACAAAGATATAAACTCGTCCAACATCATCTTCAACCCGAAAACCAGCCAGGTACGGCTGATTGACTTTGGTATATCGAGCGACCTTTCTCAGGAAAAAACATCGTCGAGTACGTCAAAGGAGTTGCAGGGAACGCTCTCCTTTATCGCCCCTGAGCAAACGGGGCGCATGAATCGCGCCATTGACTATCGGAGCGATTTCTATTCGCTTGGTGTGACGTTCTATGATCTGCTGACCGGCGAACTCCCATTCCGCACGAAGGATGCAATGGAACTGGTGCATGCGCATATTGCCCAACAGCCGCGCCCGTTGTATGAACGCAAAGCGAGTGTGCCGCCGGTGCTATCGGATATTGTGCTCAAGCTCATGGCGAAGAATGCAGAAGACCGCTATCAATCAACGTTTGGTATCAAGGCTGATCTGGAAACGTGCTGGCAGCAATGGAAAGCAAACGGGCGTATTGATCTGTTTCCTCTAGCCCAATCAGATGTTTCAAGCCAGTTTCATATTCCGCAAAAGCTATATGGGCGCGAGCAAGAGATTGAACACTTGCTTGCTGCGTTTGAACGAGTCAGTCAGGGGCAGGCAGAAATGTTGCTGGTGGCTGGCTATTCGGGTATCGGCAAAACTATGCTGGTGCAGGAAGTGCAGAAGCCAATGACGCGCGAGCACGGCTATTTTATCGCCGGCAAGTTTGACCAGTTGCAGCGCAATATTCCGTATGCGTCGTTGACACAGGCATTTCGCTCCTTGATACGCCAGCTTTTGACAGAAAGCGACGAACGTATTGCCCGCTGGAAGGAGCAGATAACCGCCGCATTGGGAGCGAATGCGCAGGTTATCCTGGATGTGTTGCCGGACCTGGAACGTATCATTGGCCCCCAGCCAGCCGTGCCGCAACTGGGGCCAATGGAAAGCCAGAACCGTTTTCTGCTCTCATTCCAGAACTTCATCCAGGTCTTTACCCGTCCAGACCATCCGCTGGTGCTGTTTTTGGATGATTTGCAGTGGGCTGACCAGTCGTCGCTGGCATTGCTGCAAACCCTGATAACCACGCTACAGCAGCAGCATTTGTTTGTCATAGGAGCCTATCGTGATAACGAAGTGAGCGAGGGGCATCCATTGTTGCTGATGCTGGATGAGGTCCGTAAGAGCGGGGGGCAGGTGACA
>CAYFVX010000642.1:0-3425 GCA_964346425.1 uncultured Chloroflexaceae bacterium
TGCGTTCTTTACCGTGCGTAAGCAGCACACAATACAGGTGAAACCTGTTGAGGGGTTCACCCCGCTGTAACCTCCGCTTGCAAACGGGGATGAAACGCACGCAGGGGCGTGCCAGCCCATTCTGGTGGGGTTTGTGGTTTTTGCGGCTACGCCGCAAAAACCACAAACCCCACAGAGGCGATACACCTCTCAAATACATTGAAATGTCAAGCTGAAATATTAAGGATAGTGTTTTGAATGGAGAACAGAGAGCAGGTAAGGAGACCGATTCCAATGAAGCAATCCAGGTGGAAACCACCAGATTGCAGCAACGCATTGCCGAACTTGAGCATATCGTTGCCGATATGACCATTGAACTCACCCATACCCGCACCGCCATCCAGCATGCTGTGCAAACCGAAGAAGCCCTGCGTACCAGCGAAGAGCGGTTTCGCACCCTGATTGAACACAATACCGATGCCATCATGGTTATTCGTGAACGAATGGTCCGCTTCGTCAACCCCTCTGCCGAACGACTCTTCAATCGTTCCGCCCATGAACTGATGGAGCAGGAACTGGGGTTGCCCATTGCCGGGCGTGACAAGGTCGAAGTAGATATTCTTGACAAATCCGGCAACCAGCTTGTTGCTGAAATGCAGGTTGACGAGATTGTCTGGGAAAGCCAGTCCGCCTATCTTGCCACCTTTCGCGATATCACCGAACGCAAGCAACTGGAGAAAGAGCTGGAGCGACGAGTGAAAGAGCGCACTGCTATGTTGCAGCATACGCTGCAGCAACTTTCCGCGGAGTTGGCGGAACGGGAAAAGACGGAAAAAGCCATCCTGCGCCGCGATGCCATCCTCGAAGCCATCGAGTTTGCAGCGCATCGCTTCCTCAAAGGGACAACTATTGACCAGGAAATCCCCATGGTGCTGGAATATATGGGCAAAGCCACACTGGTGAGCCGCGTCACCCTTTTTGCTCTTGCAAACGAAACGACCATCCAGGCTATGTATCATGTGCTGCTACCCAAAAACAACGATGATTCAGACGATACCTCCAATACCACCGAAACATCCCTGAGCGATCAGCCTCCTGACCAGACAGCATCACCGGCCGGCGCACGCAACTTTTCCCGCTGGCGTGAACAATTGCGGCGTGGCTTTTCTATTTACGGCGACACCCGCACCCTGCCGCCATCCGAGCGCACTATTCTTGAGCAAGAGAAGATTTCTTCACTGGTTGTTATACCAGTCTTTGTCGAACACCAGTGGTGGGGATTTATCGAGTTTGATGAACACCAGTCAGGTCGTACCTGGTTACTGGCCGAGCTTGAAGCATTGCGGGCGGCCGCCAGCATGATAGGCACCGCCCTGCAGCATGGACGACTGCTGCACGCCCTGCAAGAGAGTGAAGAACGGTTTCGCACCATTGCGGATTTTGCCTACGGTTGGGAGTATTGGATCGGGCCAGACGGGAACTACCTCTATGTCTCGCCTTCATGCCAACGCATCACTGGCTACCCCCCCCAGGCATTTCAGACCAATCCTGCGCTCCTGGAGCACATCTGCCACCCGGACGACCGCGAGCTGGTCAGGAAGCATTTGCAGGATGTCAACACCCCATGCCAGGAAAAAAATACGCACTTTCGCATTATCACCCAGGATGGTGCGGTCCGCTGGATCGAGCATGTCTGCCAGCCGGTCTATGATCGCAATGGGCAATGGCTTGGGCGGCGTGGTAGCAACCGAGACACGACCGATCAGGTCATCCTTGAGCAGGCATTGAAGCGCGAACAACAGTTGTTTGTGAGTGGTCCAGTTGTCATGTTCAAATGGCATGACAGCGGTGACTGGTCGGTGGAATATGTTTCGCCCAATGTGGCGCAGTTTGGCTATACAGCGCACGACTTCATCAATGGCAACCTCCCCTATACCCAGTTTATTCACCCGCATGATGTCCAACGCGTCACCGATGAATTGCGCATATGCTCCGAAGCTGGCGATACCTGGCTTGAACAGGACTACCGCGTGGTCAGGGCAGATAGCACGACGCGCTGGGTCTATGCGTATACGCGGCTGAGCCGCAACGAATGGGGCGATGTGACAGACTATGATGGCTACATTCTCGATATTACCGACCGCAAGCAAACCGAAGAAGCTTTGCGCCAGAGCGAAGAGCAGTTTCGCGCATTTGTTGAAGGCACCGATGACCTGGTTATCCAGATGGATGGGAGCGGACGGCTGACTTACATCAACGATGTTGCCGAGCGCGTTTTTGGCCTGGCAAATGCCGACAGCCAGGAGCAACAATTGTTTGATTTTATCCACCAGGATGATCGCCAACGCATCCAGGCAGCATTCAAAGGATGGCTGCAAAACCGTTCAACCGGCGTTACTTTTGAATGCCGTCTGCTTCATCGCAACAGAAACGTGCTCTATATGCACTGGGCTATCAACATGCGCTATCAGCCGGATGGCTCTGTAATGGAAATCAATGGCATCGGGCGCGATTTTACCGAGCGCAAGCGCGTCGAAGAAACACTCCGCGAACGGGAAACCCGCTATCGCACCATCTCCGAACTGGTCTCCGATTTTGCCTATGGGCTACGGGTCGAACCGGATGGCAAACTGGTGCTAGACTGGGTCACGGATGCATTTGCACGGATTACCGGCTTCACCATGGAGCAAGTAGAGGCACAGGGTGGTTGGTATAGCCTGGTCTATCCCGACGACCTGAATATGGTGCAGCAGAGCTATGAGTGGCTCCTCTCCGGCCAGCAGTCGGATGTGTATGAATTTCGCATCCTCACGCGGCGCGGCAACATTCGCTGGCTGCGCAACCACAGTCGCCCGATGTGGGATAAAGCATTGGGGCGTGTCTCACGCATCTATGGTGGTATGCAAGACATGACCGAGTGGAAACAGGCAATGGAAGCCATGCAGGAAAGCGAGCAGGTTTTTCATCGCTTCGTTGCCGTCGAGCAGGATGGGTTGTTGCTGCTCAACAACCATGGCTATGTGGTTGAATGGAATGCGGCTGCCGAGCGTATCTGGAGCCAGTCAAAGATGGATGTGCTCGGCTTGCCGCTCTGGGATGTCATGTTTGAGCGGACGGTTGGAGAGCACAAAAACGATGCTGGCTATGAACACCTGAAAGCGATGACACAGGACTGGATGCAAAACCAACAGACTATCCAGGACGAGAACTGGGTGCAACTAGAAATTGAACACTCGGATGGCACCCGCCAGCTTGTGCGAATGCTCCTCTTTCCCATTCAGACAAGCAAAGGCAAACTCTTCGGCGGCATCGTCAAAGCAGAATAGCGGAGCGTGGCCGGCAGACCGCGGTGGCAGACCGTGGCCGGCAGACCGCGGCGGCAGACCGTCGCTCCCGCCGCTCCCGCCGCTTCAACGCTTCAACGCTTTCAACACCAGCGTCAATGC
>CAYFVX010000643.1:0-3421 GCA_964346425.1 uncultured Chloroflexaceae bacterium
GATTGATTTTTGGGCTTTAGAAAGCCATGTACATTCTTAGGTTGACGCATATGGTTTGCAACCCCCAATCCCCCGCTTTGCAAAGCGGCAAACCGCTTAGCTTCATGCGCATGGGTTTGGCACCGCCAAACCCCGACGACATCACAAGCGAATATATTGCTTCCTTCTCTCATCAGGTGAATGGGAGATTACCTATTCTTCTCAAGCAAGCTCTCAAACAACATTGTTCCATTTTGCCCTGTGCTGATGTCCTCAGCTTTCTCGTGATCATTGAGCAAAAGAGTATACAAATCCAGGACATCCTGAGAAGGCATATTTTCGGCAAAACGAAAGACGGATGCAGCCAGATATTCGCCGCTCAATTCAAAGGCTATCCAGCATTGACCCATTCGATAGGAGAAGGAAGTTTCGCCGGGTTATGCCAAAAAAACTCTTCGGCAAGACGAAAATCAAGTTCTTCGCAGAGACGCACAAGTACATGATAGTTATGCAATGAACGAACAGGACGTCCTTTGACATAAGCACCACCAATATCCAGCACGAAACTTCCACCAGGCTTGAGAATACGGTGGATGTCCTTACAAAAGCTCAGAAGCCAGTCTACATAGTTTTGTTGCTGCTCGTTGCCATACTCCTTCTGTCTCTGAAGCGCAAATGGTGGTGAGGTTATCACCAGATCCACACTTTCATCTTCAAGTTGAGCAAGCAGGGTATGCGAATCACCAACATAAGCCTGCCCCGTTCGAGTAATATACATTGGATTGGGTAAGCACGTCATCTAATATTCCTCCAGGTCATAAACCCAACTTGATAAAATCTTCCAGAGAACAGTAACAGCAAAGTACACATGGGGATCACACGTACACGCTTGATCTTTATATTTTTCCAGACTTTGAAGCTCATTGAACCACGTTCCAGTTCAATGGGAACATGTCCCTGGGAAAGCAAATTTCCGAAGATACGTCTTGTACCAGTTGCGCCAATAGCTATTTTTTCTAAAAAACTCTCGTCTGTCTTGAAAGACCTGGGTAAGGGCATAAGCTTTCTCCTGATCCTAATTATAGTCCATTGTACCAGCTATATTTTGACTCACTTTCATGGGATCGTCATCTGCTATAAACCACACAAAAAAGCCCCCCTCTCCCTTTGAGGGAGAGAGGGGAGCAGATGGGTTAGTGAGGGGGCTAACCCTCTAATAGACTACTCCATCGCTGCTGACCTGGATTCTTCCAGCCAGCCATCTACCAGATCGGCGTTCTCCGCCATCCACTCCTCAGCGTGACGGCGAATATCCTCATCATCATCCTCGCCTTCAAACATCAGCGCATTCTGTGCCGCAATGTCTTCCAGCGGAATCTCAACAACCTCGGACAGTCGTTCGACCGCCGGGTTTGCATCGAGGAATTCTGAATTGGCAACCACGCGAATATCATTCGGCGGCCACCCCATCTGGCACGGATCAGCCACACAACCTTCAACGCCTTCAATTGTGGACAGGTCTTCAAGATCCTTCTGCTCTTCTGGCAGACTGGGGAACGGTGTTTCTAGCCAGACGACATCTTCGCCCGGTGTCAATTTGCCGACCGTCCAGTTGGGTGTCCAGGTGAAGAAGAAAATCGGATCACCCTGCTGATAGCGAGCAATCGTATCGCCCATCAGCGCAGAATAGGAACCCTGCACGTGGTCAATACTATCGCGCAAATCATACGCATCCAGATGATGCTCAATCACCAGCTCGCACCCCCAACCTGGATCGCAACCCGTCATATCCGCCTTGCCATTGCCATCCGTATCAAACAACGCGGCAATCTCTGGCTTCTGGAAATCTTCCAGGTTGGTGATATCGTATTCTTCGGCGGTTGCTTTATCAATCAGATAGCCCTGCAACGCACCGGATTTGACCTCGTAGCCAACCTGCTCAACCTTCCCTTCTACATCTTCATTTTCCAGGTAGGTGTTATGAATCGGGAACCAGCCATTCGGCCACATATCCACCTCGCCACGGGCCGCAGCCAGATAGAAGGCCGGGTTATCCAGCGTCAGCGGGTCTGCAACCTCATACCCAAGTTCCTCAAGCATCATTGTGAACAGTTCGACCTGAAACCAGCCGGTATCCCAGGTTGCACGCCCCATGCTGACCGTCTTGCCCTCGCCGGGCATTGCGCCACTGGTCGCCTCATCGGAAGTTTCTGCGTCCATAGATTCTTCTTCATCCATAGACTCTTCCGTGTCCATAGATTCTTCTTCATCCATAGACTCTTCTGTGTCCATAGATTCTTCTTCGTCGGCAGACGAACTTTCGAGTGCGATAGATGCAGCAATCCACTCGTCTACCATCTCGCGATTTTCTGCAATCCATTCCTCGGCATGCCGCTGAATATCTTCATCATCATCCTCACCTTCAAACATGAGCGCATTCTGCGCCGCAATGTCTTCCAGCGGAATCTCAATCCACTCCGACAATGTCTTGACTGACGGGTTTGCTTCCAGGAAATCTACATTGGCGACAATCCGAATATCATTGGCTGGATACCCCAGGTTGCAAGGATCGGATGCACAACCTTCAACGCCTTCTGCCTCTGTCACATCTTCCATATCCGCCTGATCTTCTGGCATACTGGAAAATGGAACTTCAATCCAGACGACATCTTCGCCCGGCTTCAACTCATTGACGGTCCAGTTGGGTGTCCAGGTATAGAAGAAAATTGGTTCGCCACGCTTAAATCGCGCAACGGTATCACCCATTAGCGCAGAATAGGAACCCTGCACGTGGTCAATGCTATCGCGTAGCTCATAGGCATCCAGATGATGCTCAATCACCAGTTCACAACCCCAGCCGGGGTCGCAGCCGGTCAGGTCGGCTTTGCCATTACCATCCGTATCAAATAGCGCGGCAATCTCCGGGTCTTTGAAATCTTCCATATTGGTGATGCCATACTCATCCGCAGTTGCCTTGTCAATCAAATACCCCTGCAATGCGCCGGCTTCAACTTCATAGCCAACCAGTTCTACCTTGCCCTGGACATCTTCATTTTCCAGGTAGATATTGTGCTGGGGGAACCAACCATTCGGCCACATATCTACCTCACCACGCGCACAGGAAAGAAAGAACGCCGGGTTGTCAAGCGTCAGCGGGTCTTCAACTTCATAGCCCAGCTCTTCCAACAGCATGGAAACCAGTTTCACCTGAAACCAGCCGGTGTCCCAGGTGGCCTGTCCCATACTGACCGTTTTGCCTTCGCCAGGCAATGGACCTTCAGAGACGTCGCCCGTATCCTCGGTTGCGGTCATCTCCTCGGTTGCGGTCATCTCCTCGGTACCGGTCATTTCTTCGGTTGTTTCCATCTCGGTCTCGGTACCGGTCATTTCTTCGGTTGTTTCCATCTCGGTCTCGGTACCGGTCATTTCTTCGGTTGTTTCC
>CAYFVX010000644.1:0-3419 GCA_964346425.1 uncultured Chloroflexaceae bacterium
ATGGTATTCTTCGCCCGGAACGTGGCGAGGTACGCGTCGCCACTGCTGCAACGAACGGCGGTCATACTTCATCGGCACACCTGCGACGCGTACCTCGCCACGTTCCGGGCGAAGAATACCATTGCAGTGCAGCATCAAGGTGGACTTACCGGAACCGTTACGTCCCATCAGGGCAACTTTCTGACCGGACAGCAAGCAGAGGGATGTTCCCCGTAACGCATAATCATCATACCCCGGATAGCGGTAGAAAAGATGGTCAGCTTCGAGAACTGGGATCATCCCATCATCCAGACCAGCATCAGGCTGCAGCCCATTGCGATACCAACCCACACCATTCTCCGATCATGGCGATAGTCCATTGGCAACACACGCAAATCGCCATCGTAGCCACGGCTCTCCAGGGCTATCTGCATGCGCTGACTGTGCTGATACGCCTCAACAAATAACCGACTGCCCAGCAGGGCTGTGCTCTTCATCCCATTCCAGCGG
Source organism: uncultured Chloroflexaceae bacterium (assembly GCA_964346425.1). Classification (GTDB taxonomy): domain Bacteria; phylum Chloroflexota; class Chloroflexia; order Chloroflexales; family Chloroflexaceae; genus JAAUSY01. The sequence continues at coordinate 490 of CAYFVX010000644.1, forward strand.
GTGCTATATCCCAGGCGGCTCTGCTGCGCGTTATATATCTGCTCCATCCGTTCCAGCAGGATAAAGATAAACCGATAGATGAGAGACATCAAATCTATCAGCAACACGGGAACACGCAAACGGCGCAGCAGTTCCACCATATCCACCAGTGGGGTCGTGAGGGCCAGGAAATTCATAGCTGCCGCACTTCCCACTGCACGGCTCACCAGCAAGCCTGCTTGCTGCAAGGCAGGACCACTGCTGCTCAACCACAGCGCACCAATGGACCATTGCCAGTCGGCGGCTGGTGGTGGCGTGGTACTTACACTGAGCGCAACCCCCACCACCGCCAGCATAAGAAACGAACCTTCGACCAGCAACAACCGCCCAAAGACCACCCCCGGTATACCAGCCCAGCGGGTGGTAATCATCCACACCCATGCAACAGCCAGCAACCCCACCAGGGGATGATTGAGCAGCAGGCACAGAGCAATCACCAGAACCGCCAACCCACCCTTTTCAGCCGGGTCAATCGAGCGCATTCGATTCGTATAGGCGTAGCGATCAATGATATCCATAGAAGAGGATGGTTATCTTTTCTGCTGCTCACGCTGGTTATCGCGTTGCCGTTCACCCCGTTTCAAGCCAAGATAGAAGCCAACCACACCGGCTCCAAGTGCAGCCTGTAGCGCAAATAACAGGCTTTCGGTCTCTCCTCCTGGGGGTTCCCAGAACGGTTCAAACCACGGCTCAACATCCGGCTGGATCTCCGTTATAACTTCTTCGGCCTGTCCATCCGCGCCACCAAACTCTGATTCGGGATGCATAAACAGCGGAATAATTGCCAGCACAATCACAGCTCCAATGAGGAGCAGGTTGGTCATCATCCCGCCTGATTTGGTCGCATTATTGAGAGAAGTCATGATGATGCTCCTTGCACGCCAAGCATCTGCAACTCGCTGGTTGCACTACTGCGTAGCGCATTGAAAATCAAGACCGTTAAAATACCTTCGCTGATAGCCAGCGGAATCTGGGTGACAGCAAAAACCATCCCAAATTTGGCAAACGACGCACCAATCCCGCCCACCGGGTCAGGATAGGCAAGAGCCAGTTGCAATGATGTCATCACATACGTCATCAAATCTGCCATTGCGGCTGCCAGAAAGACACTCAGCCAGATGGGAGCTTTGTCCTTTAGCCCAATCCAGATGCCCCAGGCAACCAGTGGCCCTACAATTGCCATACTCACCGTGTTGGCACCAAGCGTTGTAAGACCACCATGCGCCAGCAGCAGTGCCTGAAAGAGCAACACGATACCACCCAGTACACTCATCACCAGAGGACCAAACAGAATAGCACCCAACCCCGTACCAGTCGGGTGGCTACTTGAGCCGGTGACGCTGGGAATCTTCAACGCACTGAGAACAAAGGCAAAAGCCCCCGACACCCCAAGCAGCAAGCGCGTCTCCGGCTTCTGCGCAACAAGCTGGCTGATACGTCGAAACCCCATAATCCAGAAGGGAATGGCAACGACAAACCAGATGGCTGCCCACAGAGGTGGTAAAAACCCTTCCATAATGTGCATATTCAGCACCGGTGCGGAGATCGTCTCTGGCTCAGAAACCTTTGCCCATGCAACGTGTCCACCGAGCATGAACAGGGCCAGCACGCCCCATCCGATGCGCCCCCATTGAAAACCGCGTGGTCTATTCATTCTTCTATTCCTCCACTCTAAACACGACTAACATTCGATTCCTTGCTGTGCAGGAATCCCCTGGTCGGCATAGGGATGTTTGACCACCTGCATTTCGGTCACGAGATCGGCAAGCTCAACCAGCTCTGGCGGTGCGTTTCGCCCTGTTATAATCAGGTGCATAGTGGGTGGCCGATGCTCACGCAACCACGCCACGACGTCATGCACATCGAGCCAACCAAAGTGCAAGGGATAGGTGAACTCATCCAGCAGCAAAACATCATACGCTCCACTGGTGATTTTCTGTTTTGCCACACCCCATGCATGCACTGCCCGTGCTGCCGTTTTCACCAGGTCTTCACTCAACCAGGTACACCCGTCACCCATTGGCATCAGCTCAATACCGATGCGCTTGCAGGCCCGTTGTTCGCCGTAATCGGCATCCTCGCTCTTGATGAACTGAATACCGCCCACGCGCATATCGCGCCCCCACGCTCGCAGCAAGAGACCAAATGCCGCCGTTGATTTCCCCTTGCCATCACCGGTATTGAGCAGTATCAACCCTTTGCGTGGTGTTGTCATACGCTCCCTCTTTAGTTTTGTGCAATAAAAAAACCAACCATTGCTCGTGGTTGGCTGAAAACGAGAGCTATCGCGCTCTGAGCACAAAATATGTGCCTCAACGTTTTTCCGATACCCATACTAGTAGTTGTTGGGTACCGGGCCTTTATCTCCCAAAATCCACGAGGCGACAAAAGACCGAGAAGAGGCGGGCGACCTGGCTTCGCTCGTGTAGCACGAACGTTACAGTTGCGGGACAGCGTCGGACTTGCACCGACTTCGCCTTTCAGCCCGGCCATCCGGGGCACGGGCACCTCAACCGAAGAGCTATACAGGCAGCATCATATGCCGCTCAGTTTTGTGACGCATGTGATTATAGCCCAGAGAAGCAAAACCGTCAAAAAGGGGGAGAAGAGAAACGGTTCACATTCGCGGCAAAGAAAACGAGCCGCGCACGTCAGTAAGCGGGGATATTTCCCTTTCGTAAGCACATTTATCCGCTCCCTCACGGTCGCGGCTCGTCTGGTTGCCTCATTTCTGAAAAGTTACCGCGGATCAGCGAATCATCGTTTTTTGCATGGCATGCTCCCAATGGGTAACTGTAACTATGCAAAGCCGACACCCGATCTGCCGCGGCTCAATCGCTTCTTTCGGGATGTGCTGGCGCGGGTGTAGGGGGAATTCGTGAATAGTGGGT
>CAYFVX010000645.1:0-3408 GCA_964346425.1 uncultured Chloroflexaceae bacterium
CCTTACCAATGGTATATTTGTAGGTTTTTTCCATCTCAATGCGCATCCCGTGGGCTTTGCGTCTTTGCGGTTCGTTGAACTCATTACCCGAATGAGGTATCAGCTCATTTCCGTATCTGCCAGCAGCAAGGAGGAACGCTCCATCCAGGCGAGCAAATCTTCCAACCGTTGTTCCAGCGTTTCCGCTTGCTGCGCTTCTGTTTCTTTTTGCGGATGTGTTTGTTCGCACGTTGCCAGCACTTCGCACAAAGCGGCCCGGTCACGCGTGCCATCCAGATAGGGCAGCAGACAACGTTGCGGTTGTGGCAGCTTGATCCGCTTATGCAAGAGATTGGTAACAATTATTTGTTGCTCTGCCTGATGGCGTGCCAGCGGTCTGGCGCGTGGATATTCCACGGTTGCGGAGCCAGGGGTCAAAGGGTGCATGCGGAAAGCGATCAGCGTATTTGTTAGCGTAAACATTTTCAGCAGATTGGCGGACAGCACAAACTCTTCATGCTGTTTATCCTCACTGGTGAGCCAGGGGGCATCATCTTCCCAGGATGGTTGTTGTTGCAGACGGTTGCGCACCTCCGAGACGAGCCTGGGAAACTCTACTGAGGCCGGCCATATCTCTGCCAGATAGACCAGAGCGGCTTTGGTGAGTTGATGCTCCAGTTCTATGCGCCCACCGCGCTTCCCCCGAAATGTCTCCGCTGCGGAACTGTGGATATCTGGTTCTGCCGCGACCGGTGTGGCCTGCGAGGAGACCGCGAGCTTCCACACCTGTTTCGGGTTGAGCATGCGCTCCAGATGCACCGTGTCATGACAGAGCAACGTTTCGCGAAAAGTCCTGCCACGCAGAAAGTCCAGATATTGCTCGATGTCTATCAGATTGTTCGACATTGCCCGCAGTTGTTGCGGGATAGGTGGCGGGAGCGTATCGGGCATCACGCTGGGAACTTCCGTTTCGGTGATGTATTGCAGACCGTGGCTGGTAGCCTGTTTGACAAACTGCGAGAAATAGACCGGCGTGTTATAGTCTGCCAGCTCATCATGCAACAAAAAGGCGTCTCGTTGCTCGCCAGCCTGCTCTATCTTGCGTTGCAGAAAGTCTATGTAGACAGCAAGAAACTGCCGAAAAGCCAGGTGCTCCTCGGGGATCGCATCGGTCAAAAAATCCAGAAAGGCACTCGCTTGCTCGGCTCGCGTGTGCGGTTCGGTCATATCGCGGGTATGGTAGCGCATCATGTCGCGCAGCATGCCAAACATATGCCAGCCTGGATAGGTGTTGTAGCTCATGTAGACGAGACCATTGGGGGCAAGATGGCGTTTGCAGAGCGCAAGCAGCGTGTCTTGCATCTCCACGGGTATCCAGGAGTAGACACCGTGAGCAATGATATAATCAAACAGCCCTGCATCTGCTGGCATATCTTGCATATCGAGCTGGCGGAGCGTAATATTGGGTAGCCCCAGCGCGTCAATCATCGCCTGCCCTTCCGCTATCTGGCGGGCAGAAATATCTATGCCCAGAAATGAACTGTGCGGTAGCAAATCGCTCATGGGGATGAGATTGCCACCAGTGCCACAGCCTATTTCTAGCACACGACAGGCTTCGACAGGGGGGGGGGGCATACCAAAGATGGTTGCAAGGGTTGCGAGATAGTCCGGGTGACTCTGTGGGTAGGGGTACCCTGGGTAGGGGATTTCATCGTAGGCTTGCTGAATACTATCAAACGTCACGGTCTTTACGATGTTCCTCTCCATACTTCGCCAGTTTGAATGGCACTGATAGCTTCTGAGGCTGCCTGGCTTACTTCTTTGTCGCGGTCGGATAGGAGTTGCATAAGCGGTTGTTCGGCCCGTTCATCGCCAATCATACCAAGCGCAGTGGCGGCACATTTCTTGATGGTTGATTCTGATGATTCGAGCACGGCAATCAATGGCTGTACTGATGGTTCGCCAATATGCACCAGTACGCCCATGGATTCTTTGCATACGTTGGTATCCCAATGCCCCAGGCTTTCAATCAAGGGCGCAACCGCCGGCGCACCAATATCAATGCATTTATGCCATTCGCCTTTGGTAATCCAGAAACGTGCGCCGATTTCATCCTGGCCCGGTTTCCAGCCGAGAGCTTCCAGGGTGCCGGCTGCCCCCCAGCGTATTTCCCCATGGTCATGCTTGAGAGCAGCCAGCAGTTCTTGTAAGGCAGGCCGTCCGATTTTGATGATAGCTTTGTAGGCATCGCGGCGTACACTCCAATCAATGTCGCTGAAGAGGCCAATCAACGGAATAACAACCTGGGGGTCGCCGAGATGACCGAGGGCAGTTGCACATGCTCGTCGTACATCTTCGTTTTCATGACTCAGGGCTTCAATGATCTGGTCGCGTGCTGGTTGGCCGATTTTGACCAGGGCCCAGAATGCAGCCTGTCGCACGTCGTTATCCGCAGCCTGTAGCGCATGTATCAGCGCAGGGGCTGCCGGCACACCGATGGAGACCAGGGCTTGAAAAGCATCTTGCCGCACCTGTTTGTCTTCATCATTGAGCGCAGCAACCAGTGGGGCGGCTGCTGTTTCGCCCATGCCGATACAGCGGTCCCATTGTTTTTGCAGCACATAGTAGGTGGCTCCGATGAAGTCCTGGCCGGGTTGCCAGCCCATTTTTTGTAATGCGTCAATCAGCGCAAGCCGGGTGGGTTTGTCGGCATCGGGCAAAAGTGAACCAAGTGGTTCAAACAGATGGCTCTGGCGTTCTGCCCCATCCATCTTTGCACTTATCTGGATGAAGGCTTGCAGTACGTCCGGGTAGAGGTCGGTATCCTGACGTTTGAAAAGAGCGATGAGGGGGTCTATGCTCTGCGGGTCGCCGAGTTTTCCCAATGCGTTGACGGATGCTTTGCGCACCTCCGGCTGTTTGTCTTTGAGCGCAGTCACGAACACATCGTGTTGGTTGGTCGCTCCCAGGAGGCCGAGGGCTTGAAGTGTCGTTGCTCGCAGCGTTGTATCATCTTCATTGCGCAACGTTGCAACCAGCGGTTCGATTGCCTGGGGATCGCCGGCTTGCCCCAATGCTCTGGCAGCCGCATGCACAATGGTCGGGTCTTTGTCATAGTGCAGGGCTTTGATCAGGCCAGGGATATCTTGTTTTGCGCGTAACTTTTCAACATTGGGTGGGCCAAAGAGCGGCATTGCTCAACTCCTGACACATACAAACCGGAGCGCAAAAGAAAAGGGGAAGAAAAACCCCCACCAAAATAGCGTTAAAGAAGGGGGGAGTTCAGGCTGCTTGCTTCCCAGCCCATGCGCATTTTTCTTCTCTCTTTATTGTACACCTGTCTGCCACTGGTTGCAAAGAAGAGGCATAGCTGTCCATGGCTTTCGCAAAGTCTTATGTCGTATGACATAAGACTTTGCGAAAGCCATG
>CAYFVX010000646.1:0-3402 GCA_964346425.1 uncultured Chloroflexaceae bacterium
AAGCATCTCCTGGCGGGAGATCCAGCGGCTCCAAGCCGCTGCGACGGTATCTCTCAACCGCTTTGCAAAGCGGTTGATGAAAAAGTCTCCACATGTGAGTCGCTCCCTCGCCCCCCCCATATAGGACTCTCAGCCTATTGAAACTCCCCCGGCCCATACATATAATTGATCATGGAAAACAACGGGCCCCACAGGCCCAATTTCCAACCCTGGCAGGAATAATGTCGTCATCCAACTGTCATCCTCCTGTCATCTGCACCTCTTGCACAAATGGGAAGTCAGTACCTTCGGGCTATGGAAACTGCATGCCCGCGCAGGTATAATACACACTAGTGACAACCAGAAGTCTAACGGATAGTCTGCAAAACAGACTGATAACGGGCAAAGTGAGTATGATTATGAAACGCTCAGGAATATTGCAAAAACGAAAACAGATACAGGCCGAAGGGCAGTCGCTGGTCGAAATGTCTATCATTCTCCCGCTCTTGCTCATTATCGTCTTCGGCATCATAGACATCGGCTATTATGTCTATAACTATGCCACCGTCTATCAGGCCGCCCGCAGAGGGAGCGACCTGGCCGCCTACTATCCGCCCTACGTGACCCGCCTGGATGGAGCCGACATCGTAGACCCGGAAACCGGCGAATCCCGCTGGGACTCGGATGCATATGATATGTCCGATAAATGTGTCAACGCCGTCGTCGCAGGAACACAAAAAGGCGCAATACTGGTTGACCTTTCAGACATAGACCATAACCGAGACCATTTCTCCATCCTCTACTTCCCGGCCCCTGACCAGGAAGCAGATATGGAAGCAAAAGAACCGCGCAAACCGGGCAAAACGGTCCAGGTAGCTATCACCCATACCGTTGACCCGCTGACCCCATTGTTTGGGCTGGTGCCCGTCTTTGGCAACCAGGGAAAAATGACCGTCTACGCCAAATCCATGCGCACCATCCAGGGGCGCGGCGAATCCTTCCCGCAAGAAGGGGCATACAATAACAGTCGCATTATCTGTGAGGAATAAGCAGGAAAAAGAACCCCCAAAAGGGACGAAAGAAAAATCACGAGGTAAAGCCATGATGCGGAAAATACGAGCACAACTACAGAAAATACGAACAGCAGGGCAGGCCGTTGTCGAATTTGCCCTGGCTGCAACCTTGATCTTTTTCTTGCTTTCTGCCTCAATTGACCTGGGGATGATCTTCTTTGCCCTGCAAGGACTGCACAATGCTGCCCAGGAAGGCGCAATGTATGGCAGTGCCATGCCATTCAACGACAAATTTGACCTGGATGGTGATGGCACAATTGACACCGACGACGAAACAGACACCGATGGCGACGGCATCGTTGAAAACGACATCTACGACGACAAAAACGGGCAATTCTTCCCCGAATTTCTCGATGAAGTGCGCAAACGGGCCAGCTACGAAGCCGGGCAACGCGGCGGCATCGGCTTTATCAGCCTGCGCGACCTGGATGGCAACGGCGAATTTGATGATATGGACACCCTGCGCAAATATATTGACGTTAAAGTAGTCCAGGTTGGCACCAATGACCCATGTGGCGACCCCGACGCGGATGCAAACCAGTGCTCTATCCGCGTGCGCGTCAGCACCGACTACCACATCCAGTTTCCGCTCGCGCCAGCCCTGCCAGATGACAAAGTCCGCCTCAATTCCGAGTTTACCGTTGAATTGAACAAGTCAGGCTTTTCCCGTTTTGGCAAACCGGTGACCGAGCCAATAACCGCAACCATTCCGCCAACCCTGACACCGACGGCAGGCTTGACCTATACCAACACCCCGACACCCACCCCACCCCCTGCCTGCGATGACTTTGTCGCAGAGGGCGAAAGCATTGCCCCCTGGCAGGAACAAGACGTGGGCTATGCCGAAGGCACCGGTGCAACGGAAGGCGATGTGACAAACGCAACTATCAAGATGTGTGTGGCCGCAAAACAAATCTTTGATCAGAGCGACGATTTCTACTACATCTACAATAGCAACAGTTCACCCGTGGACAGCTATCAGGAATTCAGCGGCAGCATTACCGACTGGACCAGACCCGGCGCAGACGACCCGAACAATCTGAAAGACAATCAACCCGAGACAAAAGCGGGCCTGATGATCCGTCTCTCCGTCGTGGATAGCTCTGCCTTTGCGATGGTCAGCTATCGGCCAATTGACAACAAGGTGCTGTTCCAGTATCGCAGCCAGCAGGTCGAAAACGCCATAACGTTTGGCTCTGCCGATGCAAGCGCACCAACCGTCTGGTTCCGCATGCGGCGGCTGGGCAACCAGGTGCGGGCATGGTACTCCACCAGTGGCCCCTCCGACTGGCAGCCTATCCTGGATGGCAGCGGCAACGCCTGGGCAACAATCACCGACTTTGAGAACGAAGACAACTTGCTCTACGGCACCGCCATGACCTCTGGCTATGAGCCGAACACCGGCGATGTGGATGGCTATATCCACCGCTTTGGCAAAGCAATCTTTGATAACGTGGAGTTTGAGTCCACCGGCCTCGATATGTCCGTGACCTTTGTCAACCCGACCAACGGGCAGACCATCGGCACCGACCCGGGCGCAACCTTCGACGAAGAAACCGCCTTCGAGACTGACATTACCATTGACAACGACGACATCAGCGTCACCAACGTCGAATACTGGATGCAAGGGCCAGACGGCTCCACCATCCTGACCCGCTCACCCGGCAGCGGTGACGATGACGAATGCTTCTTCGGTGGCGAAGTCGGCTCTTGCGAAGGCATGAGCGATGACATCTATGCGCTCCTGACCGCACGGGGACCAGACAACCCTTACCGTGTCTTTGTCAGTGTCGAATTTGACGACCCGAACAATACGATATTGCAAGCTTCGCGCACCTTCTATCTGCAAGACCTGGAAATTCGCTTTGTCGTGCCCGAAGTGACCCTGGAAAACAATGGGCCAACCTTCCCATTGAACACAGACTTCGATACCAACTTCCAGCTTGAAGCCTATGACCCCTCGGTTGGTGACGAGCCGGGCGATGGCATTGCCAGTGTCATCTACGCTATGGACTTTACGCCCATCGGCTACGGCGATAGACGCGAAATCTACCGCATGGATACCGAAGTCGAAAAGCGCACCAGCGACCTGATGTGTATGTTTGGCGGCGAATCAGGTGGCGACAACCACAACTGCAACGCGATGCCAACCGCCGAAGGCGAAGGCTGGACCATGACCAATGGTACTGGCGGAGACCTCCCGCCCAACTACAACACCCTGCAGGGCGGCACCTACCGCATCTGGGCAGAGGTAGAAACCGACAATGGCGCAACCTCGCCCCAGGTGCTCTTCTACCTGCAAGTCGAACCGCCAGACTACCGATTTGTCGTGCCAGAAGAAGACAACAAA
>CAYFVX010000647.1:0-3389 GCA_964346425.1 uncultured Chloroflexaceae bacterium
AAAGTTGTTGACGACCATCAACGTGCGTGGCTTCAGCTCTTTGGCATTGAAGCGGTCAAGCAAAAAGAGGGCAAGCTGACCAAAACGGTAGCCCGCTTCTATATCGCCCACATCACCACACAATATAAGCCCGTAGGATGCATATGCGTGGGCAGACATCGAGGTATAGCCATAGTTGACGGAAAGATTGGTCATTTTGAAGGTAATCAGCGACATCAATTCGGTAACCGCCACATACGTTGCGTTAATGGTATTGGTCAGAATGCGCATGGCTGCCAGTTTGTAGGGATCGGTCATTTCTGGCAATACCAACAATTCGCCCTTTTGCTTGCCTGCCAATGCAAGTTGGGTTTCTTGCAACCCATGCATAATATCCGACGGATCTGGTTTTTCGGGAAAAACCACACCGAGCAACTTCAGAACATACAGGGCCGTGCGCACCGCTTCCAACTGGCGGCTTTGTGCGATATAGGCACGGATTTTTACTTCGTAGACCTTGACTTTATCGAGCACGGTACGAGCCTGTTGCAAGACGACCGATGCCAACCGCTCCATTTCTTCAAAGTTACCGCTCAGATAGGCCGATTCTGCCGCTTCGACATAGAGATCCAGTGCCAGGTCATACTGGTGTTTCCAGCGTTCTTCGCTCAAGAGATCAACACCGGTGCGCAAATAGCGAAATGCCGGTTCATAGGCCGCCGAGGATTTGGCTTTTTTGCCAGCCAGCAGGTTGAGTTCTGCAACCTCACGCCGTTCATGCTCGTCCACAATGTAAACCTGTCCCTGGTTCATCTGGTTGACGATGTCAAAAATGCGTTCTTCTTGTTCGTCTGGCGAGATGTGGTGCAGCAGCAAGTGTCCAAGCCGCCAGTGAATTTCCTGATGCTCTCGTTCGGGGATAAGCGAGTAGACCGCCTGTTGAATACGGTCATGCGCGAATTTGTATTCGACGTTGGTCTCTTCAGCAAGACCTTCCACCTCCAGCCCGACTACTTTGTAGGCATCGCCAAGTGGTACAATGAGTCCTTCGGTCAATGCTTCTGCCATGTCGCGAGCGGTTTCTGCTGGAGACTTGTCATACACCAGAGCCAGTGTGGTCAGGTCAAACTGATTGCCGATACAGGAGGCAAGTTTCATCACCGCCTGCGTTTGTTCGCAGAGTTGTTGGATTTTATTCGCCATCAACTCAACGACGTTGTCCGTCATCTCTTGCGCCTGGATTTGCTCAAGATCCCATTGCCATTCTCCTTCGTCATAATTAAAGGTAATGAGTTCTTGCACATACAGCGTTTTCAGAAACTCATTAAAGAAGAAGGGGTTGCCGTTGGTCTTGGCGACGACAAGCTCCGCCAGCGGCAGAGCCAATTCACGGGTGGTATGCAATGTTTCAGAAATCAACCGCGTCACGGCGGGAACATCCAATGGATGGAGTTCGATTTCATAGACGGTGGCCCCCGCTTCATTGAGCGATTCGAGAGCAAGTTTCAAGGGATGGCCGGCGTCAATTTCATTATCGCGATACGCCCCAATAACAAAAAGATAGCGCGTATCCAGTGCAGAGATGAGCTGCTCCATGAGTTTGATGGAAGCAACATCAGCCCACTGCAAATCATCCAGAAAAATAACCAGCGGATGTTCGGGACGGGTGAACACTGTAATCAGATTCTGGAAAACAAGGTTGAAGCGGTTATGAGATTCGGTTGGCCCAAGCGAAACAACCTCTGGCTGGACGCCAATGATTAACTCTACCTCTGGGATAACCTCAATAATGATCTGTCCATTTGGCCCAACTGCTGAAAGTATCGCCTTGCGCCAGTTGGCAATACGCTGCTCATTTTCCGTCAACAACTGACGCATAAGCGCACGAAACGCTTGAATAAAGGCTGAGTAGGGCGTGTCACGCTGAAACTGGTCAAACTTACCAGTGATAAAGTACCCACGCTGGCGGGTAATAGGTTTGTAAAGCTCCTGCACCAGGGCAGACTTGCCGATACCGGCATAGCCTGAAACCAGCATCAGTTCGCTTGCTCCCTTGCTTACTCGCTCAAAGGCTGCCAGCAGGGTATTGGTTTCCCATTCACGTCCATAGAGCTTTTGCGGGATCTGGAATCTATCGGAAAGATCATTTTGTCCCAGTGGGAAAAGGTCTATGACACCTGACGTTTCCCACTGGTTCAGGCATTCTTCCAGGTCTACTTTCAGCCCATATGATGACTGATAGCGATCTTCGGCATTCTTCGCCATCAGCTTGAGAATGATATGCGAGATTTGTTGCGGAATGCCCGGTTTGACTTCGTGCGGGGCAACAGGTTGTCGAGCAATATGGCAATGGACCATTTCCAGCGGATCTTCGGAAATGAACGGCAATCGGCCAGACAGTAATTCGTAAAACGTCACACCAAGCGAGTAAAAATCGGTGCGGTAGTCCATTGCCCGGTTCATCCGCCCGGTTTGCTCTGGCGACATATACGCAAGCGTACCCTCAAGCACATTGGGGTTGAGAAATGTCGGATTTTCACGCGAGAGTACTGTAGCAATGCCAAAGTCAATCAGCTTGACCTGATTGGTCGTCGGGTTGAAAACAATATTGGCCGGGTTAATATCCTTATGCATAATGTGCTGCTGGTGGATATACCCCAGGAATTCGGCAATTTCTATGGCAAGTTGAAGAAATTCAGTAATAGAAAAATTACCAATCCGATCAAGACGACGGAGCGATTCACCGCCGTCTTCAAGCACCATAATCCAATTATGTTGTTCAGTCTCAAGCGCATATGCCTTGATAATGCCGGGAATATTCAGATTACGGGTAACTTCGTACTCGCGTGTAAACCAGGCAATAAGCTCTGGTGAAGGGTAAGCCTCCTTGAGAAGCTTTAGAATGACAGGCTCGTTATCTGATTCCCGGTAGGCTCGATAGACAACCGAGTTTTCGCTCTCATAAAGCTGCTCGGTGATCTGGTAGCCGGAGATGTTTCGCATCTTGCTGGTTCCTCATGAAACCTGAAACGTCGAACATGAAACGTCTATCTGCTCTTGCCATCGTACTCCCTATTGTAACATTTCTCTTTGCAAGTGTTGTTTGATCAACATCTCAAGCTCCTGTTACGATTTGCGGATTGCCTGGTTGCGTGCTTTGCGCCGTTCTGTGCGATACGTATGCCAGCCAATCCAGGCAAGCATAGGCAGCAGCACCGGCCACCAGTCCCGTAGTTCTTGCAAATTGTTCCAGAAGGCTCGTATTTCTTCAATGGCAGGATGTTCTTCTACTTTTTTCTGCACTGCTTTTTGGATATGCTGTGTAAAGTTTTCGGGTTCTTGTTCTGGCTGTTTTCCGGAAAGTACTTGTGTCACAAATGCTTTCATGCTGCTATTCCTCGCTTGACTAC
>CAYFVX010000648.1:0-3382 GCA_964346425.1 uncultured Chloroflexaceae bacterium
TGTTTCTATCGTAGTTACCGATGCTTATGCCTTCCATGAAATGGCCAAAGTCTAGATACCAGGTTCGGATGAATAGTTTCTTTTCACCACGGAGACACGGAGGCACAGAGAGAACAGGGTTTTCCCTTCTCTCTGCCCGAATCTTGGCGTTCCTGGCGTCCTGGCGGTTTCTCTCACTCTTCAAACGTATCTGGTATTACAGGCAATCGCGGCGGGTGATAATGCGCACGCCACGGTCGTAGGTGAAATAGTTGTATGTCCAGTTGATCAGGACAACCAGGCGGTTACGGAATCCGACCAGTTCCATGAGATGCACAAAGAGCCAGCCAAGCCATGCGAGCAAGCCGGTCAGGCGGATGCCAAAGGCATCAACGACGGCGGAACGCCGCCCTATGGTCGCCATTGCGCCGCGGTCCGCATAGATGAAGGCACGGGGAGGTTTGCCGCGTAGTTGCGCGAGGATGGTGTGGGCAGCGTGGGTGCCCTGCTGGATTGCGACGGGTGCCAGCATGGGGTGGGGCTGGTGTTCTTTTCGATAGCCTTCCAGGTGGGCCATGTCGCCAATGACAAAGACGTTGGTGTGACCGGGCAGGTTGAGGGTTGAAGTTACGCGGATGCGTGCGCTTTTTTCCTGGGGAACATCCAGTTTGTCGCCCAGGCTTGCGCCGCGCACGCCAGCGGTCCAGATGATGGTGTGGGCGGGCTGCGTGCTGCCATCCTGAAAGGTTACCTGGGTCTGGTCGGCGTCGGTGACGAGGGTGTTGAGCCGAACCTGTACGCCCATATGGCTTCCAGACGTTGCTTTGCATCCTGGGCAAGCGTGGGGTGAAAGGCCAGGAGCAAGCGGTCGAGTCCTTCAACCAGCAGGACGGTGGTTTCGGCAAGGTTCAGGTCGGGGAAATCGTTCTGGATGACGTGGCGCAGGAGTTCGGCGATTGCGCCTGCCAGTTCTACGCCGGTGGGTCCACCACTTACCAGTACAAAGGTGAGCAGCGCACGTCGTCGTTCTCGTTGGGGTTCATGGACAGCCTGCTCAAAGCAGGCGAGGATGTGGTTGCGCAGGGCTTCGGCTTCGTCTATATCTTTTAGTCCGTAGGTATAGTGGGCGAGTTTGTCGTTGCCAAAGTAGTGAACTGGTGCTGCCAGCCGCCAGCACGAGGTAGTCGTAGGGGATGGGGCCATTGTCTGTCTGCACCATCTGGTCGGCAAAGTCTACCCCCTGCACGACGGTCATGAAGAAGCGGACGTTGGAGGCGGTACGGAAGATGGCACGCACGGGGTAGGCGACGGATTCGGGTTCCAGGCCGGCGGTGGCGACCTGGTAGAGGAGCGGCCAGAAGCCGTGGTAGTTGTTCTGGTCGAGCAAGAGGACATCTACTTCGCTACGTGCGAGAGTGCGTGCGGTGCTGAGTCCGCCAAAGCCAGCCCCGACGATGACGACCCGCGGACGGTCGGGTTGGTGCGGTTGTGGGGCGGGGGATTGGTTTTCTGTTGGGGACATGGGTTTTTCCTTTGTGTTTGTCTATGCGCCAGGATGGGTAGGGAGCATTCCAGGGGATACTCTGGCAAGTTGCGTGCCAGGTCAGGTGCTTGCTGGCTTGAGCAGGGAGAGGATTTCTTTGCAGTAGCCTTCAGCCTTTTGCACGTCGGCTTCGTAGAGCACATGGTTACGGTTATGCGCCAGCGGGTTTCTAATCTTTGATAACAGATTGGCGCATTGTTGCCAGTAGTTTTTGTCATAGCCAAAAATGGACTGAAACGTTTCTTTCCAATCGAAGAAGATAATAGCAAAAAGGTCCTGGGGATAGGTGAAGTCTATCAGGTTCTGAGATGCTCGTGTCCCAAATGATTTTTCTTCGCTCATCTGCGCTTTTCGTGCTCGCTCAAAGATTTCTTTCAGATTTGGACGTGCCTTTTCCAGCTTTGCTATCCAATCTTCTCCGAACTTTTCAACCATCCTGGTGGTTATCACCTGACGTAATACTCTTTCTGTTTCACTCCAGAGCGGCCACAAATCCACCTCACGCTCTATCAGGCGCAGATAGGATTGAAAATGCTCAGAGAAGGCGACATACACTTGCTGGCTGGTCAATTCGATGAAACCATAGCGCACCAGTTCATCTACTTCGGTTTGTTTCACATCTATCACTGGTCCAAACAAAACTTGCAGCAATTTGGTGAGGTTGCCATCTTCTTGTAACAAATCTATCATGCGGTCATACTGGTCAATAAAAGAAGCCTCGACCCGTTTTGCTGCACCATCCACATCTATTTGCTGCTGTTCGCGAAATACTTCAACCAGTTCATAGCCAAGCATTTCTAAAAGATAAGGATGCCCTCCGCAGTAAAAGTCAATCTGGTTTTTGATTGGCGGTGCGACTGACACATGGACCGCGTTCAGACGTGCGTAATACTCCTGCAGGTCAGTCTCGTCAAACATTGCCAGGTAGTATTTATGGAAAATCCCATCAAAGGTTGAAATAGCTCTGGCTTGTAGTTCTATATCTCGGATACTGCGACACGAGGTAGTAATAAACGTAACACGCCACTCCGGGCGATAGGAGAGTTCGCGCAAGCCCTGGAAACCGGATGCATCATCTTTGAAGAGAAAGCGAGCATGGTCAAATTCATCCAGGATAAACAGGATGCGGATACCAGCCTGGCGAACCTTTTCAAAAAATCGCTGGATACGCCCATAGCCTTCACTCCAGGAAAGTTCATCCTGCAATACACGTTGAAAGGCTCTGTCTATGCTATCGTTCAGCCAATCCAGATCATCTAACTCATCATAGCAATTTGTTACCAGCGAACGCAGAAAGATAGCCGCGCGGTCGTAGGTACCCAGGTTTGTCCAGATAGGCAACATGTTTCGTGCTATAATCTCATCTTTGCGTTCAATGGTCGCTTTATACACCAGACTGCTTTTGCCGATACGTGGCTCGCCGATAACGGCCAGATTGCCCGGTTCTTGCGGACGGATAACGCGGTTTTGCAGCACTTTCAGTCCCTCTGTGCGCCCGATAAATCGTTCGCCACCGACAATGTTGCCATAATCGGCAAAAGGATTGTCGACATTGGATACCATCGTATTACCTCACTGGATGGGCAATCAGCCACTCTTTGAATAGTTCAACCCGAATTCGATAGTTTTGTTCACGCTGCTCAACAACTTCACGATTGACGAGGTCTTCGAGAATTTTGCTCACGGGCACTGTGCTTGCCAGATTTCATGTTTTCTGCTAGGATAGCTCTCAGCACATATCCAACCAATCATTGCGCGGTTCCGCCAGGGAAACGGCTGGCGGGTAAAATGATTGCCGTCACACGGCCCCGCCTGGCTGCTGGAACCAACCCCAAACCAGTGGAGGCAGCAGCACGAAAA
>CAYFVX010000649.1:0-3382 GCA_964346425.1 uncultured Chloroflexaceae bacterium
GTTTTCTTTCCCGTGATTGTGAACAGTTACTCCACACACGCTATTTGCCAGTATCACCATTTCATGGTAAGGTTGCCTTGATCATGAACTCTTTAGCTCACATACGCTAAGCCATGACGGACGGAACCAGCAAAAGGGATACCCCATCAGTCTGGTTGGGAACAGTATTAGACCGCTGGCGGCCACCCGAAGAGGTTGTTCTGCTGGGAACCGCCCTCCTGGTGGGTCTGAGCACAGGTCTCGGCGCAGTCCTCTTTCGCTATCTCATCAACGCAGTTGAATGGGTTGGCTATCAATGGATACCAGAACTTGTTCGCAACTGGGGCAAAGGCTACATCATCCTTGTTCCTACCGTAGGCGGATTGATCGCCGGCATCCTCATCTTCAAATACGCCCGCGAAGCAAAGGGGCATGGTGTGCCAGAAGTAATGGAAGCCGTCGCCCTGCACGGCGGTCGCATCCGTCCCCAGGTCGCAATTGTCAAAGCGGTTGCCTCATCCTTCACCATTGGTAGCGGTGGGTCTGTTGGGCGTGAAGGCCCCATCGTCCAGATAGGCTCTGCCCTCGGTTCTACCATCGGTCAGTGGCTCAAACTCTCGGATGAGCGTGTCCGCAATCTGGTTGCATGTGGAGCGGCTGGCGGCATTGCCGCTACCTTCAATGCCCCCATCACCGGGGTCATCTTTGCCCTTGAAGTCATCCTCGGCCGCTTCGATGTACGCTACTTTAGTTCGGTGGTTATCTCCTCCGTCTCTGCCAGTGTCATTGGTCGCGTGGTCTTTGGCAATGTTCCTGCTTTTCGTATCCCGGTTGAATACGGCATCAATAGCCTGTGGGAATTTCTCTTTTACCCGATCCTCGGCGTCGTCGCTGCGGTCGTTGGTGTCATCTTTGTGCGCTTGCTCTACGCCACCGAAGATTTCTTCGATTCCTGGAAACAGATACCCGAATGGGTGCAACCCGCGCTCGGCGGTCTGCTGCTGGGCGTGCTCGCCCTGGTCTACCCGTCCCTCACCGGTATTACCTGGGATGGCGTACCGCAGGTCTTCAGCGTGGGGCATGATGTCATCGAAGGTGTGCTGGCGAATGAGCTGGCACTCAATACGCTCCTCATTCTGCTCGGGCTCAAACTCATTGCCACCAGCCTCACGCTTGGTACGGGTGGCTCCGGTGGCATTTTCGCGCCTGCACTCTTTATGGGCACAATGCTCGGTGCCAGCTTTGCCCGCGTTATGAACATCCTGCTGCCCGGCATCGCTGCCCCGCCTGGTGCCTATGCGCTGGTTGGGATGGCCGCGCTCTTTTCCGCCAGTGCTCACGCACCCATCACCGCCGTTCTCATCCTGTTTGAACTCACCGGCGACTACCGCATCATTCTGCCACTGATGCTCACGGTTGTCATCGCTACCCTGCTCTCACAACGACTGCTCAAAAACGAATCCATCTACACCCTCAAACTCACTCGCCGCGGCGTGCGCATCCAGCATGGCCGCGACATAGATGTTTTGCAGGGTGTCCGCGTTAGCGAAGTGATGACCTATAACGCCGACTCCGTTCCCGTCACTATGAGTATTGTCGAACTCTCGCAAGTGTTCAGCCGCACCCGCCACCACGGTCTCCTGGTGAAAGATGAAGAGGGCAAACTCTGGGGTATTGTTACTGTCCGCGACCTCGACCGTGCCTGGGACAATCCCCACGCCACCAGCCAGACCGTGCGCGACATCGGCACCACCTGGCCCCACCTGAAAGTCGCCTTCTCTGACGAAACCATGGGCGAGGCTCTCAGTCGTATGGGTACCCGCGGCTATGGTCGCATGCCTGTCGTCTCGCGGGAGGAACCCGACCAACCGCTTGGCCTTATTCGCCGCGAAGACATCATCAAAGCCTATGACATTGCTCTTACCCGCCGTTCTGAAATCAAACACCTCATGCAGGAAAAACAGACACGCAAAGAAGAAGGCACCGAATTTATCGAAATCATCCTCTCACCCGACGACCACGCCGTCGGTAAACAACTGCAAGACATTGCCGCTGACCTGCCAACTGAATGCGTTCTTGTCTCCATTCGCCGCAACGGTCATATCCTTATCCCCAGTGGCGGAACCACTTTCCGGTCCGGCGACCAGATAACCGCTTTTACCCGTTGCCAGAACACCGAACCACTCTACCATTGCCTGGTAGGTGGCAACCAGGAAAAACAGATTGGCGAAACATAAAATCGGAGCAACCCGCACATCTAAGACTATTACAACTTCGCCGGCTCCAGCACAGCCGCCAGTTCCTCAATCTGCACCGGTTTGCTGATATACTCATCCATTCCCGCTTCCAGACAACGCTCACGATCCCCGCGCAATGCGTGTGCTGTCATCGCCACAATCAACGGCTGCTGATTGGCCGGGAAATCCGCCCGAATGCGCCGGGTAGCCTCCAACCCGTCCATCTCAGGCATCTGAATATCCATCAATACCACATCATACCCATGCTCTTGCAGTGCCTTCAGAGCTTCTACTCCATTCGTTACCACATCTGCCTGATACCCAATCTTTTCAAGAAACCGCAATGCCACGCGTTGATTAAACACATTATCTTCTACTAGCAAAATACGCAAAGCAGGTCGCAAACTTGATGTACTCTCATCTTCCGCACAACCTTCCGTAGCCTCGTACCCATCTACCCATTCTATTTCTCTATCCGTTACCTGCTCACCACCAATCAACTGACTCAAACCATAATACAACTGTGCTGGCTTGATTGGCCGGTCCAGCAAAAAACGTTTTTCCTGTTGCGCAATCGTGCGATACTCTGTGCGGCTGGAAGCTGCAATACAGATAATCAACGGCAATGATTGTTCCGGGCAACAGGATTGCATCTGCGCCACAAACGCCAATAGCTCATCCTCAGAAGCATGCATATCAATCACCAGCGCATCATATACAATCCCCTTTTGCAGATACGCCAGCGCGTGCCCGATGGTAGATACCACACACGGCAACATGCCCCATGACCCCATCTGCCTGGTCAAAATACGCCGATTGCTCTCATTATCGCCTACAATTAAAACATATCTGCCGGTCAACAGCGATAGTTTCGGTAGCGATGATTGTGCCTGCTCCTCTGTCCGTGCATAGAAATCCTCCTCGGCAAAAGGCTCAATAAGATGGGCAATAATCGCTTCATCTTGCTTGCTTGGTGTCTTTACGGACCGGTCCACCAGCGGCAACTGCTCACGGGTAGCCGGCCTGGCCTGAAACGTAAAATGGAACGTTGAACCTTGTCCCATGACACTTTCAACCCACATCGTCCCGCCCATCAGCTCGGCCAGGTTTTTGCTAATTGCCAGCCCCAGCCCTGTGCCCCCATACTTCCGCGTTGTTGACGCATT
>CAYFVX010000650.1:0-3381 GCA_964346425.1 uncultured Chloroflexaceae bacterium
GGGCACAACCGGCGGATTTGTAGGCGTAGCTGTGGCTGCTTGCGGAGTAGGCGTAGCTGTGGCTGCTTGCGGAGTAGGCGTAGCTGTGGGGGAAGGGGCCGGGTAGCCATTGCCGCTTGTCGGTGTTGCGGTTGGTGGTTCCGGTCCGCCTGGTGTTGGCGTTGCTGTTGGCGTTGCTGTCGGGCCGCCTGGCATTGGCGTAAACGTTGCAGTAGCCGACGGTGTGGGTGTATCTGTAGCTGCGCCCGGCGTTGGTGTTGGCAAATCGGTATTTACCAGCACAGAAACACTGTTTGAAGTGGCAGACGCTCCTCCCCCCGAAACACTGGCAACATTGGAAATCAACGTCCCATTTTCGGTTGACGATTGGACACGTGCCTGGACACTAATAGTTGTGGAAGAACCGGCATTGAGCGAGACTGAACAGGTAACAGTTTGCCCGGAAATACTACACCCCGGACCGGCACTCACGCCTACAAGATTTGGATCGAGCGTATCCACAACCGTCGCGCGGTCTACCGCAGCAGTTGCCTGTATGGATATCGTAAAGCTCACCAGACCACCCGCTGGTGCTTGCGATTGGGCAGATGCCTTTGCAATAGTCAATTGAACCGGGCCGCCGGGTGTAATGGTCGGTGTCGGTGTATCTGTCGGGCCAGCAGGCGTAGGAGTAGCTGTTGGCGTGTCAGTTGGCCCACCAGGGGTGGGCGTTGGTGTGACTGATGGACCACCGGGCGTCAAGGTCGGAGTGTCCGGCACTGGCGTATCAGTCACCCGTTGCTGTGGGTCAGAAACTTGCGCAGGGGCAGCAGGCGGATTGACCCAGCGCCCTATTTCTGCATACAGCGGAAAAATAATCATCAACACACTGAGCACCACCAGCAAAACTTCCCACACCGTCCAGGGTGCCGGTTTCTTGCCTCTGGCTGATGGCAAACGTTGACGACGACGAAACAATTGCATAAAAAAGCCCCCCTCTCTCTGCCCTATTCCAATGGGCGGGAACCTACAAGATCAGCGATTACTACCAGACGCTTCGTATCCCAATCAGTACAGGTGATAAGCGTCAGGACCGGGGTAGGCGTCGGTTGCATCACTTCGACCTGTGTCGGCCAGACATGCATGCGCTCTCTAACCTGATAGGTATAGACCCACCCACCAGCCTCAACGAATAGAGCATCACCTGCCTGTAGCTTATCCAGATGACGAAATACACTCCCACGCCAACCGGCATGGCCGGCCATAACCATATTGCCCTTATCGCCTGGTAATGCCGTTCCATGATGGTACCCAGCCGCATAATCCGCTACCTGCCAGACGCCATCCTCGACAAAAACCTCTTTGACAGGCGTGTCCAATTCCATTCTGGGAATAGACAGGCGATAGGGCCGGCGGTCTGATAGTTTATCTGGCACGGTAATCGCTTGAGGAGGCAGAAACTCAGGGATTGCCCTATCCTGCCGTGCGCCAGATGGCGTAAAAGGTAACGCACGCGACTGACCTGTTGCGGTCAACACCCCATGCAGAGGTAACGTTGTCGTGAGTGCATCTGTCATGCGAGCGTGTTGATACGCAGCCACACCAGCCGTCTTCTGCTCTTGAGCATCAATAAACCCGTGCTCGTAGAGCCAGTCGCGCACATATCCATCCAGAAACCAGAAGGCAAAAAAGACGAGCAAAACGATAAGAAGCAATCGCTCAATTTTCTGAAGCGCATCATCAAACCAGGTTCGTCGCAAAAAAGACCGAAATGCGAGCCGGCGCTGTTCTTCAATTGAGCGTAACGCGATGGGACGAACATGTTTCTCCTGTTCTGGAACATGCTCCAGAAGCGATTGTAAGAGTTCTTGTTCATCATTCGGTTGATCAGGCTTTTTGGGGGGGCGACTGGACCTGATCATATGCTGCCTCAATACTAAGCCTACAATTGGGTTCATTATACCATACATTATGCAAGGTAACCGAAATATCTTGCGTGTTGTGCGGACAGAACGTATCAATATCTACAAACTTGCCAGGCGGAAGACGACAAAAAGATTGTAACCTCCCCTTAATTTCACACTATTGATAACAACCTGCTCCACCTGAAAACACAAAACCAGGTATACCCTTAAATTGGGTGACAGGCTATTTTTTCATCCGCTGCTGCTGATTATACAGCAGGGTAGCCGTGGCTCTCGTATTTTCCGCTATTGTTTTCAGTGTTTCAGCCGACATACTGGACTGCTCCGCCATTGTATGGACCAACTGCCTAAGAGCTTTCACTTCTGATGAAAGGGTTTCTATCTGTTGGTTCATGGCTTGCATTTCCTCTTGGTAAGATGCAATGTCAGGTGCTGATTTGGGTGATTGTCTGGTTGTTTGATGTAAGGAAACGACAGTCAGTCGGGTATTTTGTTCCATAGAAAGAAACAACTTGATACTCTCGCCTATGGCAAAAACGAAAACACCTGTGATGAGACTACTCACCGCTGGTAGTAAAGCAAAAGCAAAAGCCCATCTGTCTAATAATATGTAAAGTGCTGTTGCGACAGACCCAAAAATGATCAGCGCACCGATAAACTGAAAAAAACCAGCAAGAGTATGCAGGCTTCCAAAACTTTTCTCCTGAAATTTGGGCGGTAATTCTTCATACATGGCAGGCAAGCTCCTTGTTTTTTCTCCAACTTCCGTGAAATTGAATGGGGCAACCAGTCGCATGGTTTATTGGGAATGGCTGCATCCCCTATTTTGGTATGATGAAGTTCAAGTATACCACATGCTTGCAATGGGTATTATTCCCTCAACACAGTTCACCCCGTGTGGTTTGGGTTTTTGCGGCAAAGCCGCAAAAACCCAAACCACACTCCAAAGGAGCATGTGAGGGAACCAGGTTCCTTCATACACCCACTGGTGCCCCCCATTAAAGGATCAACTCCACTCCATATCAGAAACAAACAAATGTTTTGTTGCAATCGAACTGTAATGCTAAAGAACGTTTCAAATCCTTGAAATCGTCCCTTTTTTGATCTATAATGAAGCGGCAGTGGGGAAAAGTGGGGGAAAGTGGGGGAAAAAAGAAAAATCCAACGACAAAAATCGAACCTCTTTTCTAAAACTACTTTTTTCCTGCACGCATTGCGTGTATTGCATATTCAAGCAGCTTCGCAGGAGTGACTTCCGTCGTTGGGGGGTACGCAGGTAACGACACCGGTTGTTCCTGCGAAGGGCTATTTACACGTATTCCGGGAAACGGGATAGCAACAACAGGAAACATGGGCCGTGTTTTTAGGCGAATTTGACCATAGCATAGACACGAAAGGACGTGTCGCCGTACCGGCCCGTTTCCGCGAAGACATCCAGGAAGAAATAATCTTGACCCGCGGTTTCGACCGCTGTTTG
>CAYFVX010000651.1:0-3376 GCA_964346425.1 uncultured Chloroflexaceae bacterium
AACGCACACACCCCACGGTAAAATCCCGTCCACGATGTTTCGTGGTGCTACCACTCTCATCGAGTTGCGAGGAAATATCGTTCCCTCGTACTCCCAATGGATGCCCCCCATTGAGCGGTCCACGGTCTATCGTCTACCGTCCAATCAAGTCACCCGTCACTCAACGAGGACAGATGGTCCGTCTCGTTGTGCCGCACCAGTTCAACTGGCGTTACACCAAACACCAGTTCATTGATTGAGGCGTTCTCGGTGTAATAATCACTCCAGGTACGGCTAATGTCGTGGTCAAGCCAGTAGGAGCAGGCCATACCAATCACCCCCCCATGCACGACAACGATAATCGTTTTGCCTTCGTGAATGGCAAGCAAGCCAGATAACGCACCCAGCACCCGCTCACCAAAAACCGGGAGCGTTTCGACCTCGTAGGTTCGTTCAAAGTGCGGGTCTTTCAAGGCGGTTATCATGGTCAGTTCATCTACATCTTCGAGTTTGCCCAACCCAAGCTCACGTAACTCCGGACGAACCTGAACATCCAGTCCCAATGCCTCACCCACAGCAGCAGCGGTCTGGTAGGCACGCTGCAGCGGACTGGCAAACAGGGCATCGGCATCCGGATAGGTAATCCGCAGCCACTCGGCAAGTTGCCGTGCCTGCTCATATCCTCTTTGCGAGAGCGGAGAATCGCTCCATCCCTGCATAATTTTATTGGCATTGGCTTCAGACTCACCATGACGAATGAGCAGCAGGCGGGTTGTTTGCAGCGGAGCCATATCAGTCACTACTTTCACTACCGGGGCTTACCCCTACGATGTTAAACCCGGAATCCACGTACACAATTTCGCCCGTTATGCCAGCCGCAAGGTCGCTACACATCCAGGCGGCCGTGTTGCCAACATCCTCAATGGTGACATTGCGACGCAGTGGCGCAGCGTCAGCGACCATCCGATGCAACGTGCGAAAACCGGCAATGCCGGAGGCCGCCAGTGTGCGGATAGGTCCTGCGCTAATCGCGTTGACCCGTACTCCGCGCGGTCCCATATCTGCTGCCAGGTAGCGCATACTGGCTTCTAGCGCAGCTTTTGCGACTCCCATGACATTGTAGTTGGGCACGACCTGTTGGGAACCATGATAGGTCATTGTGAGGATCGAGGAGCCAGGCTGCAACATATCACCAGCCGCTTTCACCAATGCGGTCAGTGAATAGGCACTGATCTCCATTGCGGTCAGGAAACCTTGCCGGGTCACGTTGAGGTATTCCCCTTTGATTTCATCACGATTTGCAAAGGCGATGGCATGCACGAGAATATCTATCTGTCCATACACCTGCCGTACCTGCTGCATAAGCTCTGCTATCTGTTCATCGCTGCCAACGTCGCAGGGATGTATCAGCTTTGCGTTCAGGCTTTCGGCCAGCGGTCGCACGCGTTTTTCCAGCGTTTCTCCAATATAGGTAAAGCCCAGGTCTGCTCCTTCACGGTGCATCGCCTGTGCAATGCCCCAGGCAATTGAATGGTCATTGGCAAGCCCCAGTATCAACCCTTTTTTGCCTTCCAGAAATCCCATAGTTTAGATGTCTCCTTTGTCTTGTGGTAGATTTAGCTTTTGCTTCTCGTATCTTACCATACCCTACTCTTACTGGCGCATGTTTCGTGCCTGTGCTAAAATCAGAGTACTTGATGTCTACACACCAGAAGGTAGGATAGGAGTTCAACACCTATGTCTATTCCTGTTTCTGTGGTTTCAACTGATACTGCAACATGCGAACGCTTAATTGGATTGATACCTTCAGATACTTTTGAAGCAACGTGCTGCGGTCCTGATGCATTGCCAGAACAATTGCCTGGCATTTTTGTGCTCTCTCTCCCAGGGCTGGAGACTCCCGAAGAACAACTTATTGAAAAACTGCGTGCCGACGATGCAACTGCACGCATTCCTATTGTCATTGTGAGCAAGCTCCCAATGATCGATCTGCAATCGGTGCCGTATGCCAGCGACTGGACGATTGCGATTGTGGAAGACCCGGTTGATCCGGGGGTCCTGGTAGACACTATGCAATTTCTGCTGAATCCAGAAGCCTAGCAGAGTTCCTGTGGTTCCCACAGTTTTTTCAGTGTATAATATTTCTAAGGTTCCATGTGGGACCGGTGGTTTCTTGTTTGTCAAAGAGAAGGGAGTAGCAAAAACATGCTTGTGAAAGCAGTTGAAGATGCTATCAATAATCAGATCAAGGATGAGTTTTACGCTTCACATTTGTACCTTGCAATGTCGGCCTATTTTGAGGCAGATAACCTGCCTGGAATGGCAAAATGGATGCGCACGCAGAGCGAGGAGGAGCGTGAGCACGCACTAAAACTGTTTGACTATGTCAATGATCGGGGTGGTCGTGTGGTGCTACAACCAGTTGGCGAAGTTCCCGCTGAGTTTGGTTCTGCCCTGGAAGTCTTTCAGAAAGCCTATGATCATGAGTGTGGTGTTTCTGCATCTATCCGCAAGATCTATGAGATTGCGGGCAATGAGAAAGACTATTCCACGCAGCAGATATTGCACTGGTTCCTGGAAGAACAGGTTGAGGAAGAGAAAATCACCTCGGATGTTGTCGAGTTGCTGAAGCGCGTGGGCGATACAGGGCACGGTCTGGTTATGGTAGACCGGCAGTTGGGATCACGCGAAGAACACTAAAACAACTGCCTGGTTGCGGGGTTTTGCTGCTACGCAGGAAAACCCCGCAACCAGGGAGATGCAATGCAGAAAGAGCTTCTGGGGGTGTCACCTGTGAGTGCGTGAGGGAATCAGGTACCTACAGGTGACACCCCTCAACAGGTGTCACCTGCGGTGCGCATCGCTTGCGCGAGGCAAAAAACGCACGCAGGGGCGTGCCAGCCCATTCTGGTGGGGTTTGTATGTTTTGCAGCTACGCTGCAAAACATACAAACCCCACTGCAAAGGGGAGCGTGCGGGAACCTGGTTCCCTCACACACCCACTGGTGACACCCATTGAGGGGTGACACCCTCATTCTGGTGGGGCTTATTGTTTTTTCGACGAAGTCGAAAAAACAATAAGCCCCATTGCAAAGCTGTGGCACGCGGTTGCGTGCGTTTTTGCTGTACGCAAGCAGCATACAAAACAGGGGCAACCTGTTGAAGGGGGACCGCTGCTCCCATGTGGAGACTTGTTTGTAAGCCGCTTTTCAAAGAGGGAGAGGGATACCGTAGCAACGGCTTGGAGCCGCTGTAGCCACGATTCATGGGATATCTCTCTCCGACAAAATCTAGCTTGGAGCCGCAGAAAAAACGTCACCTGTGGGCAGATCCAGCGGTTAGAAGACTCTGTTGGTAAAGTCCGGGCAGGGCCTCGCGCAAAGGCGCAAAGCCGCAA
>CAYFVX010000652.1:0-3372 GCA_964346425.1 uncultured Chloroflexaceae bacterium
GTATCTCGCAACCGCTTTGCAAAGCGGTTTACAAAAAAGTCTACACATGTGAGCTATCCCCCATCCCCCAGCAACCCCAGCACCTTCAGCACCTTCTGCACCCACTCAACGCCCTCCGTGTACCTGATGCGCACAAACTGCCCACCCACCTGCACCGATGTATCCCGCGCAAAGCGACGCTGCACCCGCTCCCGCGCATCCGCCCACTCCGGCAGGCGCACCAGCAACGCATCATCCGAGGTAGTGACCGAACTGACCCCTGCATTGACCGCCAGTATATTGACCTCCAGCCAGACGAGCAAATGCACCACCGGCACCGGCAAATCGCCAAAGCGGTCGCGCAACTCGCGGCGCAGCACCGCCACATCCGCCACCGACTGCGCCTCCTGCATGCGTTGATAGACGCGAAAACGCACCTGCTCATCCGCAATATACTCATCCGGCAGATAGGCCGAAACCGGCAAGGTCAACGTCACCAGCGGACTGACCAGCACCTTCTCATCTACCCGTATCTGCGGCGCGGACGGTTGCTCACCATTCGCCTGCTGCGCAGCATCCGTATCAGCCTGCTTGCCGTTTGTCGCTGGCGTGCGCTGCTTCGCGCCGTGCTCGCGCAATTGCTTGACCGCCTGCTCCAGCAGCCGCGAATAGAGGTCAAACCCGACGGTGGCGATATAGCCGCTCTGCTCACTACCCAGCATATTGCCCGCCCCACGTATTTCCAGATCGCGCATGGCGATGCGAAAGCCCGCCCCAAGCTCCACCGCCTCTTGAATAGCCTGCAACCGCTGATGCGCCTCCTGTGTCATATACTGGTTCTTGCGATAGAGCAGATAGGCATACGCCCGTCGCGCACTGCGACCCACGCGTCCGCGCAACTGATAGAGCTGCGACAGGCCATACATCGGCGCATCGTCTATGAGGATCGTATTGACCGTCGGCACGTCCAGACCATTCTCAATAATCGTGGTACATACCAGCACATCATACTGCCCGGCATAAAAATCCAGCATCACCTGTTCCAGTTCGCCCTCATCCATCTGCCCATGCCCGATGCCGAAATTGACGTCGGGCAACAAATTGCGCAACCGCTCCACCACGTGGTAGATGCTATGCACCCGATTGTGGACATAGTAGACCTGCCCCCCGCGGTCCAACTCGCGCTGGATGACATCGCGCACGAGTGCTTTTGTATAGGGCACGATATAGGTCTTGATCGGCATGCGGTCGTCCGGCGGCGTGTTGATTGCGCTCATGTCGCGGATACCAGCCAGGGCCATATGCAGGGTGCGCGGAATAGGGGTAGCGGTCATTGTCAACACATCTATCTCGGTGCGTAACTGCTTCAACCGTTCCTTGTGCCGCACGCCAAACCGTTGCTCCTCATCTACAATCAGCAACCCCAGGTCTTTGAACACCACATCATTCGACAGCAAACGGTGCGTACCAACAATAATATCCACCTTGCCACTGCTCAAGCGGCGCAAAATATCCTGCTGTTGCCGCGTGGAACGAAAACGCGACAGCATCTCCACTTCGATAGGAAAGGATGCCATACGCTGTTTGAACGTCTCATAATGTTGCTGCGCCAGCACCGTTGTGGGCACGAGGATGGCAACCTGTTTGCTATCCTGCACGGCTTTGAAGGCGGCTCGCAACGCCACCTCCGTCTTGCCAAAGCCCACATCCCCGCAAATCAGGCGGTCCATCGGGTGCGGCTCTTCCATATCGGCTTTGACCTCTGTCATAGCGCGAAGCTGGTCTTCCGTCTCTACATAGGGAAAGGAGCTTTCCAGTTGCTGCTGCCATTCGTTGTCGGGACTAAACGCATAGCCATCGCTCAGCTTGCGCCGCGCATAGAGGTCGAGCAAATCACCCGCCAGGTCCTCCACCGCATCCCGCACCTTGCGCTTCGACTGCTCCCACTCCTGCGTGCCCAGGCGCGATAGACGGGGTTTTGCATCGCCAGCCCCCACATAGCGTGCCACGCGGTCTATCTGATCAACCGGTACGTAGAGACAATCATCACCGGCAAAACGCAAATCAAGGTATTCACGCTCAATCCCGCCCACCTCGCGACGCACCAGACCTTCGTAGCGGGCAATACCATGCTCAATATGCACCACATACTCGCCCGGCTTGAGTCCGCGCAAAAAGGCGTTTCGCTCATCAGTATCGCGTTCCTTGCGCCGCCGCATTCCCCGCCGCCGATGCCGCCAGCCAAAGATTTCCGTATCGGTATAGCAGGTCAGTCGCAACGCCGGCACATGCCACCCCTCCTCAAGCGACCCATGCACCCATTCCACACCGTCTACCTGACTTTCTTGTAGCATCTCCTGAAAACGGGCAACTTGCGGCGAAACAACCACCACCCGCTCACCACGAGATACCCGCCGCTGCACATCGCGGATAAAGCGGCGCAACTGGCTCCCAAACAGGTCGGCCGGCCTAAACTCAGGCGCAGCCAGTTCGACGCTTTGCCACGCGAGCACGGACGGCAGCGCATCCTCGCCTTCCTGGTTCGACAGGTCTACAAAATGGTAGGGGTTTGTCGACGGCAAATTCCTATGCCCCTTCTCTCCCAGAGACTTTGGTAAAGAGGTTTTGGGTGACGAGGTAGGGGTTTGGCACCGCCAAACCCCTACCTGGGGCAGGCGAGACGCCTGCGCTCCCAGGGGTTGGGCTATCTTCGGGCTATCGTCTGCGGTCGCTCGCTCGGCCACTATTCCCAAACCCTGCTCTGCGGTTTGCCAGAGTTCATCCCACAACAGGTAGGGCCGTGGCACCGCATCCACCAGTTCGCCCAGCTCCACCAGCCGCTTGCGCTGCTCGCTTGCCTGTTCATGCCAGTCATTGGCTGCCTGCACCAGCAGGGCCAGTTCACTGAACACGATAATGCTAGACGCTGGCAGGTGGGCAATCAATGACCGCTGGTTGCTGCATGCCGCCGCAGATGGTGCTGCGCCTATCTCATGGAAAAAGGGCACGAAGCGAATCCAGCTTTCCGAACGCCCCCCCATCTCCAGTCGTTCTATGCTATGCTCCCACTCCTCACGCACTTCCGGGCGCAGGTTGCGCAGATTGAGGTCGGCAACCTGCTGCACCACCTGCTCACGCTTCCAGAAGGGAACTTCATGCGGCGGCCCAATAGTAACAGTATCCAGCCGCTGCTCGCTCCGCTGTGATTGCGGGTCGAAACGGCGCATACTATCAATCTCATCGCCAAACCACTCAATGCGCAGGGGTAGCGCATCCGCAGTAGGCCAGATATCCACCAACCCGCCACGCCGCGCCATCTCACCCCGCTCTTCCACCATTGCCGTCACGCGATAGCCCAGCTCCAGCGAGCGACGCAATGGTGGAAGAGCGGGG
>CAYFVX010000653.1:0-3370 GCA_964346425.1 uncultured Chloroflexaceae bacterium
TTTGCTGCTGCGCAGCAAGAAATGGACAAAGTCCAGGCTGAATATGCAAGTGAGTATACTCATGTTCGCCTGATTACTTTTGAAACGCAGAGGCGCAGAGGCACAGAGATGCAGAGATGAAAAGAGGAAAACGAGACAATCGGTGTTCATCGGTGTTCATCTGTGGTAGAAGTCATTATCCGAACCTGGTATAAGCGTCGATAAGACGTAAAAATCACAGGCACCTTGCCTGTGTTATCTTTTCTTGCAGGCATTGCAAAGAGAGCTATGAAATCGCGGATTGGGCGTTCTTTTCTTACATTACTGGGCATTCTTTTGCTTGCAGGAATTGCATATGGTCTCTATGTGCTGTTTCTGCAGGATCAAGAAGGGACCAGTTCTCGCCTTGATTATAGCCTGGTCAGGCCCAGACGTGGCCCCATAAACGCAACCATTGACTCAAGCGGGTCTATCAAAGCGGCCGAAGTCGTCAATCTGGACTTTGAGGTCAATGGAACAATTGCGGAAATCCTGGTAGACGTAGGTGACCGGGTGCAAAAAGGAGATGCCCTGGCCCGGCTCGAAAGCAGCGAACTTGTGCTGGGCGTCTCGCGGGCCGAAGCCTCCCTGGAACAGGCTATTGCCAATTACCAACAGATTGTTGCAGCACCGGACCCGGCGCAAATCCGTGAGAACCAGGCATTGCTCAGTCAGGCACAGGCACGGCTCAATCAAGTGCAAGGTGAAGTAACCTCGGCCGATATTGCCGCGGCCCAGGCCCAACTGGAACAGGCCCAGGAAACCGTGGCCCAATTAGAAGCCGGCGCGAAAGACGTTGATATTCGCGCCAGTCGCGCAAATCTCGAACGTGTACAATCTACCCTGGCTTCCCAGCAAACAAGCCTTTCAGCGGCAAAAACCAGTGCGCACCTGCAAATGGTGCAGGCAGCCAATGCGCTACGCGACCGTCAGGCAGATTATAGCCGCATCTATTGGGAAAACCGCAACATCGAACAAGATTGGGGCAGGGTCAACCTTGACCTGCCACAGAACAGCAAAGAACGAGAAGAAGCCGCACTACGAGCCGTCCAGAATGCCGAAACAGCACTCGAACAGGCACGCGTCAGCTATGAAGAGGCTCGTCAGCAAGAAATCACCGGCTTGCAGAGCGCAGAAGCAGACGTGCGTAATGCACAGGCAAATCTGGATAAACTCTTGCAGGGAGCCGACGCGGATGAACTGGCAACGGCCCGGGCTCAGGTTGCCGATGCCCGTGCAAGACTGGTAAAATTAACCGGTGAACAACGGGCCGCCAGCCTGGAAGATGCAACCGCCGGGGTAGCCAGTGCGCAGGCCCGCCTTGATTATGTGCTTGCTCCGCCCAGAGACGCAGACATTGCAGCCGCACAGGCACAGATAAAACAGGCGGAAGTATCGCTGACTGAAGCCCAGAATATGCTTGATAAGACAACACTCAAAGCACCCATAACTGGCACTGTCGCCGAAGTCAACTTGCAGATTGGTGAGCAAAAAAGCTCGGTTGCCACTCGACCGGCGATTGTCCTGGCAGATTTGTCCCGTTTCTATGTCTTTGTGACGGTTGATGAAATAGACGTGGCCCAACTTGCCCTGCAGCAAGTAGCGACGCTGACGTTTGACGCATTGCCAGAAGTAGAAATCAAAGGAGTGGTTGACACTATGAGCCCGCTGGCTTCGGAAGAGTCAACCGTGGCTTCCTATGTGGTGCGTATCGAGACACCAAACACCGACGAGCGGATTCGCTCCGGTATGTCGGTCAATGCCGATATCATTGTTGCCCAAAAAACGGATGCACTGCTGGTTCCACGGCGTGCCGTCTATGCAGAACAGGGAAAACGATACGTTGATATACTTACCAATCAAGCACTGTGTGACACCGACGTAGCATCCTGGCCGCTCGAACCCGAACTGGAAGCAGCAGAAGTCACAACCGGCTTGAGCAATGAAACAGCCATAGAAATATTGTCAGCGAATATAACCACGGACACATGTCTCTATGTTGAGGGCGTTGATGCCCGTATGAACCCATTGACCGGCCCGCCACCTGGTTCAAGCGAACGACGAAGACGAGAATAGCTGAGAATAGCGTATCATGAGTCTCATTGAAGTAACACAACTCACGAAAGTGTATCATATGGGTGACATAGATGTCCACGCATTGCAGGGCATATCACTCACTATTGAAGCGGGAGAAATGCTGGCTATCATGGGCCCAAGTGGAAGCGGCAAAAGCACGCTGATGAATTTGCTCGGCTGTCTTGACCAACCAACCACCGGGCGGTATATTCTTGATGGAGTCAACGTAGGCGAACAGAACGATACGCAGCTTGCCAGGATACGCAATCGGAAAATCGGTTTTGTGTTTCAACAATACATTCTGTTACAGCGCACCAATGCGCTGTACAACGTTGAGTTGCCCCTACTCTATGGTGGGAATGGACATAATCGCACGGCACGCGCCAGAGATGCATTGCAGGCCGTCGGCATGGGGGATCGTCTCCATCACAAACCCAACGAGCTTTCTGGGGGGCAACAACAACGGGTTGCCATTGCGCGGGCACTGGTCAATAACCCCCGTATCATCCTGGCAGATGAACCAACCGGCGCACTGGATAGCCGCACAGGTGAAGAAATCATGCAGATTTTTCACGGTTTGAATGAAAACCAGGGCATAACCATCATCCTGGTTACCCATGAATCAGATGTAGCACAACATGCACGCCGCATTATTGCCGTTCGCGATGGCTTGATTGATCGTGATGAAGTGGTGGACAAGCAACACGAGCAATACGCATAATCAGGTTATGCTATGATACAAAAAAACTATGAGTTTTCAACCATACTGCACGAAAACGAAGCGTTGCGGCAACGTATTGCCGAACTTGAGTCTGCCCTCAACCATTCCCATCAGCAGCATCACGACCACCACCATCGTGTTCCTTCTGTAGATGAAGACGTCTACCGAAATCTCGTCGAATACTCCTTGCAAGGCATGGCAATTTTTCAAGAACGGGGCATGGTGTTTGCCAATCGCGCAATGGAACACCTGACGGGATATACGGTTGAGGAAATGCTTGTCTGGAGCAACGAAGAGCTGGCCGATCACATGCATCCCCAGGACCGGCAGGGTGCTTTGCGTCATCTGTACACCCACTTGCAAGGTCAAGATACCGAGCCGTGTTACGAAATCCAGATTACCCGGAAAGATGGGCAACAACGCTGGGCCGATCTGTTTGCCGTTCGCACCAGCTTTTGTGGAAAACCAGCCGTGCAGGTTTCCTACATAGATACAACCGAACAGAAGCAAAAAACTGAGAGGATATAGTACGTCGAGTAGATGAGCAAGACGAAA
>CAYFVX010000654.1:0-3364 GCA_964346425.1 uncultured Chloroflexaceae bacterium
GTCCAGTGCGCAGATAGTAGAGCCATTCACTGAGAAACACCAGCAAAGGACGATCTTGAACCTCGCTCTGTCCTGGTGAAAGAGCCGAGACAATGGTCTGGCCTTTGTCTTTGAGCGTATATGGCAGAAATTCACCAAAGGGGTCCATAGCCGGGTTATCATCATGCACCAGATAATATCTTCTGGCAGGTGAGCGGAGCGGTGCAAGATAATGGATATTTGCAAATTCACGGCGGAAGTCGCCTTGCGTTTCTTCAATATCGGATGAAAACGAACCTATCGCACGTTGATATATTTCGAGTGCCTCAAACTTCTTACTATCTTCATCTGAGAGCCATCTAAGGTCCATTTTTTCCGGGAGAAGACCTTGCAAAGAAACGTTTAAATCTACAAATTCTTCCGAATATGACCTGTCTGTCTCTATATACGGAATAACATCACGAAACCAGTCAACGTAGGATATGGGAATACGAAGCGTGTATTCTGGCTCTTTCACCTGTGGTGCTGTTGGAGAAGATGACTTGAAAACTTCCCAGAATAACAATTTTTCATTGTTGACCAACGCTTCATACTGTGCATGGGTCAGCATACCCCGGACATCAGGGGAGACAGCGTCTTCTCCATATTCAGACGATTCGCTTTGTTCATGACCATCGGTTTGAGTTTGTTTGACATTGACTTCACTGAATCTGAAAGACACTTTGAGCGTGTAGGGGAGCCAGTTCTCTTTATTATTGCTGGCATTCTCATCAATGAACGTACTCGTCTCATTTTTTCCATTGTTATGCAACCGGCAAAGTCGCTCAAAGAGGGGCAAAGGCATACGATCCTCAATAGTCACTGCCAGGACTATGTCACGCTCTCTTTCATTATGCGAAATAAATGATGCATAGCTACCCAGATCAACGTCAGAACCAGAAAACTGAAGCCATCCTCCAGATGATTGTCCATTTTTCTCACGAATGCTCAAACTCTGGCGCAAGAGCAATAGTGTTTTGAGCAGGGTTGTCTTACCCACATTGTTGGTGCCACAAAAGACTGTCAGGGGCGAGAGGGGAAACTTCCATCCTTCCCCCACAAAAAGCCTGACATTGCCAACTTCAATCTCGCTAATCATTGACGACTCCTCTTTTCCTTACCTGCCGCTCATTGTATCTGCTTTTGTTGCTCAATGCAATCGAGGCAACTCGTGTTATTGGTGGTATGCCATGTTCGGGTGAATAGGTGAGAAAACTGGTGCAATAGTGTCTATTGCAGCCACGCATCACGCATCACTCGTCACTGGTATCACGCACACGCCTGGCCCGCATGCCAGCCAGGGCCGCACGCAACTCCGCATCCGAAGCGAGCATTGGCCCCACTGCCTCGACAAACGCCGCATTAGAGCTATTCTGTTGCTCCACAATGGGGTTGATCAGCCAGCGCAGATAGAAGCGCACAATTTTATGCACGCTGGCAAACGTTTTTTGCAGCAAGGAGTCGCCCTCCAGTTGCCAGTGGGCATTGACGTGCTGATGCAGGGCCAGTTTGCGCGGCTGCGCACGCAACGCTATATCCGGAAAGTTGGTTGGTGGCTCGTGCCGTCCCTGTTCCTCAATGAGTGCCTGCAATTCTGCAGTTTGCCAGGATGAAGCTTCCGGTATACTTTCCGCGGAGAACAATCGTGTGTTCTTGCCATCCTGTTTCTGGTTAGTGCTGCAATACCCGGTTGCCTGTCCGCCAGGCATATTGTTATCACCATGCCCATCTTTGTGGTTGCTATCGTCCTGTTGTTGTGGGAAATTACCAGCAACGTTTTGTTCAAGCACAGCAAGTTGCTCGCGCAAATCTGTATGCGATTCAATCAACAACCGCAACGTCCGCGCCGCCACATCATTAAACTCATTTTGCTGATCCACAATGGGGTTAATGTACCAGCGCAGATAACGCCGCACCAGCCGATTGACCAGGGCCATTATCCGTTCAAAAAACGAGCGGCCGCCAAGCGGCCAGTGCGCACTGACCACTCGCGTCAACTCTAACTGCTCCACACACCGCTGAAGTTGTCGTTCCAGTGCGGCGTGTGCAGCATACGTTTCACTCTCACTCAACACTTGCCGTCGTCGCCGCACTTCCTCACGCAACTGCGTCAGGATAGCCGCAACATCAGGAGGAGCCGAAGAAGAACCACCGGTGGAAGAGGAATCTTGCGCCATAAACTCCTTACCCGTTGCTCAATTAAAAGAATCCCAACTGCTCCCGCGCATCTTCGCTCATCATCGAAGCGTTCCAGAAGGGTGTCCAGACCATATTCACCTTGACATCCTCGAGCTCCTGATGCTGTTCGCGCAATGAGAGCACATTTTCTCGCACCTGCTGAATAATATGCGGACCGGCAGGACAGGCTGGCGTTGTCAACGTCATATCAATATCCACCAGTTTGCCCTCTTCCAGCACGTCAACCCGGTAGATTAAGCCAAGATTGACGACATCCAGCCCCAATTCGGGGTCAATGACATTTGTCAGCGCATCTCGTACAACTTCTTCTGTCACCATAGTATCATCATCCTCCTTTGTCTCCAATGTCTCCAACAATTTGTCATCACTCATAGTTCAGCCTTCAGCACTCGCCACGTTCACCCAGCCCTCGGCACCAGCACTTGAGCGGCGCACCGCATCTATCACCTGCTGCACTCGCAACCCATCCACAAACGTTGCAGCCTTTTGCAATGAGGAATGGTCGCCGGCCAGGGCTGCCCGCAATGCATACCCCATATACACCGATGCCTCCGCAAAGTCGGGATAGAGGTTCATCAGTTGTTCTTCCACCACAATGGTCGGTGGGGGCGTAATATCCTCAAAATCTTCATCTGGCGCAGCGTACCATATCCGCCCATCTATGAAGCGCAATGTCCCTTTACTTCCATAGAAGGTGAAACTCTGCGACTCGTTCATGCGGGCAATCATACTCGCCGTGACCATCGCGACCCCACTCCGCGCAAACTGCAACTGAAATGAGGCAAAATCATCCGCCGTCACCTCGCGCGTTCCTGGCGAACTACGTTCTTCGGTGGCCGGCAGGGGGCGTTCCGTGACAAACGTATTGAGATAGCCACGAGCCGCTACCACTTCATCATTGAGAACATAGCGCACGGTGTCAATCTGATGCGAACTGATAGCTCCCAGAATACCGCCTCCCTGCGCCACATCGCTCCACCAGTTCCAGACTCGCTTGAGATTGGCGCGGGAACTATTGATGAACCGCACTTCTGCATGCCTGAGTTGCCCGATGCCGCCATCTGCGACCAGCTTGCGAGCAGATTGAATCGCTGGCAAAAAGCGCAACTCATGGTCAATCAGCGCAATTTGTTCTGGCCTGGCCTGT
>CAYFVX010000655.1:0-3360 GCA_964346425.1 uncultured Chloroflexaceae bacterium
CTCCCCTGGGGCAACTGCGTTGAGGATACTCCACGATATTCTGTGGTGCTACCCCCGTGAAGATTGTGCAGGGACATTTTGCAATGGGGTTGGGGACTTTTTGGGGCTTTGCCCAAAAAGTCCCCAACCCTGCACCATCATTGGGTTGCGAAGGAATGGAGTTCCCTCACGTTCCCTACGCGTGACACCCATGTGAGGAGGCAATGTCCTGAATCTGGACTGTTTTCTGTGACAGATACCACGAAAAACAGTCCAAGCAAGAAGATGAGGACAAAGCATGGAAACCATCGGAGAAGTTTTAACCAGACAACCCTTTTTCAAGGGGTTGGAACCACACGATATTGAGCTGATTGCGGGCTGTGCCTCCAATGTGCAGTTTCGTCCTGGCGAGTTTCTGTTTCGTGAAGGAAACGAAGCCAATGCTTTTTATGTTATCAAACAGGGCAAAGTGACAGTGGAGACATTCGTCCCTGGACGCGGGTCGATTACACTGCAAACGGTCGTGCCAGACGATGTCATTGGCTGGTCCTGGCTCTTTCCACCATATCAATGGACATTCGACGCACGGGCATTGGATATGACCCGGGCTATTTCCTTTGATGCCAAATGTTTGCGTGAAAAGAGTGATGAAGACCACGATCTTGGGTACAAACTCATGCAACGATTTGCGCAGATTATTATAGATCGGCTACAGGCAACCCGTATGCAGTTGTTGGATTTGAAGTTTTAGATTGCTTTCTTTTAGGTCTTTCTGGCGGCAAAGCCGCCAGAAAGACAAGAAGGCAGAGTTTTTGGGGCTGGCGTTCCCTAGGACTCTGTTGGTAAACCCCATATCCTGTCCGGACCTTTGCGGCTTTGCGCCTTTGCGCGAGGCCCTGCCCGGACTTTACCAACAGAGTCCCCTATGGGGGGGCCTGCGGGTGCGTGAGGGAACCTGGTTCCCTCACACTCCTCATTCTGGTGGGGTTTGTTGGTTTTTCGACGAAGTCGAAAAACCAACAAACCCCACGGCAAAGCTCTGGCACGCGGCTGCGTGCGTTTTTTCCGTGCGCAAGCAGCACACCAAACAGGTGATACCTGTTGAGGGCTGGCGTTCCCCGCAAGGTATGCGGGGATTGCCTCCCTCGAATCTTTTTGTGCGGCGTAGCCGCACAACATCAACTTTGGAGAAAACCTATGACCTTGCATGAATTGCTACCCATTTTGCACAATCTGAGTTATGCCGACAAGTTGCTGGTATTACAATTTCTTGAATCTGAAATAGCCAGCGAAGAAGAAGCCGAGCAAATAAAATCCCAGCATGGTGAAAGTTGCCCGGTTTTTCGCAAAGAAGTGTCTCAGCACGATGAAACCTGGGGAGCCTTTGCGCAGGAGCCAGGTTCTCTGCGCTCGACGGCGGAAGCATTTCAGGCTGCGCGTGCATTGCTTCGACAGCAGCGGGCTATTGCCATCAAACAGCAGCAGCAAGCTGAAACTGAGCTTGAAAATACCGGTCGTTGACCCAAAGAAGGGTGGGGTAATGGCTCCTCAGCTTTGCTGATATCCGTGCCACCACCCCACTCGAACGCTGGCCGCTTTTTGCTTCCCTATCTCAACCAACAACAATACATGCAACAATAAGTGCAAAAAACCTGCTGGTATATCCTGTCACGTTGATGTCAGCGTTCTTCTGTCCTTCATTTCATTTTTGCGCTTCTGGTAGTGTTTGCTCCGTCTGAACGCGTTGCGTACTTCGGGAAACTCTGCTTCTGCCACAACAAAACTTTGCAGACCACGCCGCAAAATAACTCCATCTGAACAATGAACGGTAAACATTCTATTTGGAATTTCTGTTAGTTGATCCACATAGACGCGGAGCACATCTATCATGCCAAGCAACCAGTATGCCTGGGGATCATCCAGGGCTCTATTCAGTTTTTCCAACTTTGCCAATGCTTGCTGTGCCAATAATATGGGGTCATTTGTTTGCGTATCAGCAACCTGTTCCCCATTTTGACACGTCTGAACACGAAAATCCATTTGCATACGCTGCCTCACTTATACAATTATCATTCTCTATTGCTAAGCGACCATCTGGTATGCCATCAGGAACAGGATATATACAGTTTCATGGTAAAGTAACGATGCAAAGGGCATATTGTTACACCTGTCACTCGCGTGCTGTACCGTACAGGAAAATTCAGCTATAATTTGAGTCAAGGTGTAACATTTAGAGGGGTTTGTCGTTATATTGATGAAATCAGGTATGCACAGACAAATCATACCTCCAGCGTTGAAAAGAGGCGATTGATGATCTGGCCGTTTAATTCACGCAAGACATCGCGCCCAGAACAACAGTCATCGCCATCACTGGAAACGCTAGACGATACGGCCTTAATTAAACGGGCACGACAGCGTGATGCCGTGGCTTTTGGAATATTGTATGAGAGGCACATTGATCGGGTGTATCGCTATATTGCGTACCGAACTACGAACACTGTGGTGGCAGAAGACTTGACTGCTGAGGTGTTCCTGAACGCGTGGCGGACGATAGAGCGGTATGAAGATCGTGGCTATGCGTTCAGTACATGGTTGCTTCGTCTGGCGCACAATGAAGTCACCGACTATTATCGCACCAGGCGTCCTGATGTGTCGCTACCAGATACAGATATTCAAAGCAGTTCTGCTATGCCTGACCCTTCACAGTTTGTGGAGTTGCAAGTTGATCAGGTGGTTTTGCTGCGGGCCTTAAAACAGCTTCCAGATGAATGGCGGCAAATAATTCTTTTACGGTTTGTTGAGGGGCTACCATTTGACGAAGTAGCCACCATTGTAGGCAAGAGCAGTGGCGCGTGTCGTGTCACGCAACATCGCGCATTGGCACGATTACGTGAACTACTGAAGGAAGAGGAGAACATTCGTGGGTCGTCATCAGTTTCCTGATAATGACCAGTCATCGTTTGATGAGAATGATAATCTCTCACCGGAAGAGCGAGAACTGGCCCAAAAACTGGCAGAGCTTCGTACTCTGCGGCCATCTTCGACATTCCGCCGCATGACACGTGCGCGTCTGCAAATGCGCATTACCGAGGAGCAACAACTTGCTGCTCAGCTTGAGGACCCCGATCTTTCTGCCGAAGAACGTGAGATCGCTGAACGCTTGTCTCCTCTGCATACCCTGGCTCCTTCAACGACGTTCCGCCGCACCAACCGTGCGCAGATACAGATGCGTATTGCCCAGATGCAAACCGCGCGGTCGAGAAATGGGCATCTTCCGCTTGCTCAGGTGCCTCGCTTTCGGCAATTGCCCCGGTCGGTTATGCAGTTTGCTGCTGTCGCGGTGATGCTGGTTCTCATGCTTCTTGTCGGCACTGGTTTTGC
>CAYFVX010000656.1:0-3358 GCA_964346425.1 uncultured Chloroflexaceae bacterium
TTCTATCGTAGTTACCGATGCTTATGCCTTCCATGAAATGGCCAAAGTCTAGGCACACACCCCACGGGAACATCCCGTCCACGATGTTTCGTGGTGCTACCTGCAACAGCCATGTGTCCTTTTCTCTCTTGTTGACAGCGGTATAAGTGAACGGTACAATTTGGTGTACTGAAGCAAATGGTTGTGGCTGCTGGGAAGTGTAGCCCCTCTTTTTTATCATCATGCACGATTTGAATGAAACTGATGCGAATAAGGCATTGCTGGCATACTTGCTTGAGCAAATGCCAGTATCTCTGGGGCAAGAGCCCGACAATGGGCAGGCGCATGATCAGGCTTCTGAGCATGACTGGTCTTCCTTTGCGGCATATGTCGAATATCCACAAGCGGAGCCTACGCCGTGGTCTGCGAAACCAGACAGTCCAGCAGCGACGGACGAGTCTCTGAAGCAATTTCTGCAATCGTTGCTGCTTGATGATGTACCGCTTGACCAGGCATTATCCCCACATATGGCAGGCGAGTCAGTGGAAATGGAACGGTTGCGGGCGTTGTTGCTTGCCCCGGAGCGGCAACGGGTAGCTGCACTGGAAGCTGAACTGAAAAAGGTGCGCGAACAACTGCGCGATAGCGAAATGCTTATTGCGCTCCTTTCGCCACTCATCAGCCAGGCGATTACCGAGCGCGTCCGTGAATCGCGGGATGAGGTGGCCGAGGCCCTCTATCCGGTCATTGGCAAAACAATTACGCGGGCCGTGAGCGAGGCTATTCGCGACCTGGCTCGCTCGATTGATGGGCGGATGCGTCAGGGGTTGAATTCGCCGCGCCAACTGGTGCAGGAACTTGGCATGCGCTTGCGCGGAGTTGATCCACAATCTGCCAATCTGCGCAGACTGTTGCCCTTTCAGGTGCAGGAAATTTTGCTGATACACCGTGAGACTGGTCTGTTGATCCATCATCTTTCCAGTATAGATACGATGACCGATGCGGATATTATCAGTGGTATGCTGACGGCCATTCGCTCCTATGTGAAGGATTCGTTTGGCTCAAACAAAGATGGCTCGCTGGATGCCATCAGTTATGGAGAGTTACGTATTTTGATCGAAGAAGGTTCGCTGGTCTATCTGGCGGTCGTGCTGCAAGGCATTGAACCTGGCGGTTTTCAAAGCTATATGCGCCAGCAGTTAAGCGAAGTCCATACGATGGCTGGCAAAAAACTGCGGAATTTTACAGGAGATCCCCTGGACGAACAACTGATCGCCCCACTCCTGCAACCGTTGATGGAGGGGGTTGATGATACAGCGTAAGGTCTGTTTGATAGGTGATTTTGCGGTGGGTAAGACGAGTCTGTTTCAACGGTTTGTGTATAACCGCTTTTCCGAGAGCTACCTGACCACCGTGGGGGTTCTGGTGCAGCGCAAGGCGTTGCAGGTGCAGGGACAGGATGTGAACCTGATTCTCTGGGATACGGAGGGTGGTAAAGATAGCGATACGGTCAAAGAGAGCTATGTAGCCGGGGCGGCTGGTGCGGTTATTGTCTGTGACCTGACCCGTGTTGGCTCTATCCTGCATTGCCAGGGGTACGCCGAGGTGTTGCACCGCATCAATCCCAATATGCAGTTGATGCTGGCTGGCAATAAACGTGACTTGATCGAGTCCGACAGTCATGCACATCTGGCGGTGGTGCGGCAGATTGCACGTAAAGAGAAGTTGCCCATGACATTGACCAGTGCATTGAGCGGTGAAGGTATCGAGGCGATGTTTGCGGCTCTTGCTACTGCGTTGTTGCCAAAGTAATGAATGGAGGAGACAACTCATGTTGCACGATTCTCTTTCCGGGATAGCCTATATTGCCTGTGATGCATCGCTCCGTATTACCGAAGTCAGTCCCCAGGCTGCTGAATTGTTGCAGATGGAAAAAGGGGCTGGCGATCTTATTGGCGATTATTTGACAGATGCCTGTCTGGTGCTGATAGGAAGCGAAGAGAAGCTCGATGCAGTCGTGCAAGGAACGCTCCCTGATATGGTTATTGATCAGGTGAATGTGGCGACGCCATTCTGCGATGTTCGCTATGTCTCACTGACGGTTTTGCCGCAAGGCGATGGTATTCTCGTGCTGGTGAGCGATGTGACTAAATTTAGCTTGCAGCAGCAGCGGTTGCAGCAGCAGCACAATGAGCTTGCACTGTTGCACGAGAAGGTTGCCGAGCAAAATCAACAATTACGTACCCTCAATCAGCAATTGAGCGAAGTGTCGCAGCGCAAATCTGATATGCTGGCGATAGCGACCCACGACCTGCGCTCGCCCCTCTCCACGATCCTCGGCTATGTTGACCTGATGCTTGAAGATGAGTTTGGGCATTTGAATGAGGAGCAGGTTGAGGCGGTGGGGATTATCCAGCAAGAAGGGGGACGGAGGCTGGAGCTTATCAAAGGGTTGCTCAATCTGCGGCGACTGGAATCGACCAGTCCAACCAATCGTTCGGTCATCAATCTGGATGTGCTGGTACAGCAGGTTACCCACTCATTTCATAATCAGGCGCATTTCGCCAATGTGCAGTTGGACTATGCGGGGGTTACGGGGGTTGAGCCAGGTTCTCTGCTGAAAATAACCGGTGATAGTGACATGTTGCAGCAGGCGGTGGGTAATCTCATCAGCAATGGGATTAAATATGCTGGTGAGGGCAGTACGGTGCGGTTGCATCTGCAGTTGTTGTCTGCCGATGTGTCGGCCACGGTGCAAGATGATGTTGAGCTTGACCCGGCGAGGCTCTGGTGTGCGTTGCAGGTGGCGGATAATGGCAAGGGGATGAAGGAAGAAGATGTGCAACGCGTTTTTGAGCCGTTCTTTCGGAGCCGCGAGGCACGCACCAGCAGACGCGATGGGACTGGCCTGGGGCTGACGATTGTGCAGCAGGCGGTGCAGCAGCATGAGGGGGGTATCACGGTGCAGAGTAGTCCTGGGGTAGGGACAACGTTTACGATCTATCTGCCGGTCGAAATTGAGGTTGACCAGGCGGTGTTTGAGGACGGTGAGTAAGGCGGGGAGCATGGAACTGCGTTCCCATGCTCCCATGCGCATGAAGCTAACGCATATTTCCCCTTTGGGGCGCAGCTCCCTCAACAGGTGTCACCCCGCAGGGAGCGCGAGGGAACTGCGTTCCCTCGCAACCCCACCAGAATGGGCTGGCACACTTTTGCGTGCGTTTTTCGCCTTGCGAAAGCAAAGCCCACCGCAGGTGACCTCCATTGGGGGCGCAGCCCCTATCCCCTTTTTGTTTTTGTTTTTTGCGGCTACGCCGCCTGGAATTTGTCCATTTCTTGCTGCGCAGCAGCAAACCTCTGGTTTCACGCAAAGACGTCG
>CAYFVX010000657.1:0-3352 GCA_964346425.1 uncultured Chloroflexaceae bacterium
CTTCCACAAGCCAGATACAATGAGTTTGTTTTGCATTTGGACCAG
Source organism: uncultured Chloroflexaceae bacterium (assembly GCA_964346425.1). Taxonomy (GTDB): domain Bacteria; phylum Chloroflexota; class Chloroflexia; order Chloroflexales; family Chloroflexaceae; genus JAAUSY01. Next base: position 46 of record CAYFVX010000657.1, read on the forward strand.
GACTGCTATAGCAAATCCCCGCTTATGTGCAACGTCTTCGTCTGCTGGGTTATCTCGACACTCCTTCGAAAATCGCCATGAAAAAAGCGCGGTTGCTTCCTTTTGATACATAGATGGTCCCAGATCTTTTCCTGGGACTGCCAGCGTTGTGCAATGCTGAATGCCAGCATGTATGTTTCTATTGGCCTGAATAATCAACCAGGAAAGGTTTCTTATGTCTCAACTGAACTCTCATCAATCTCTATCCACATCCGGATGTTCTTTCTCCAAACCCTCTGTATTCTTCAAACGCATGTTGTTGCTTACCTGTGTGCTGATCGTCCCACTGCTTTTACTTGTGCTCGTGCCCGGGTTCGATCATATTGCCTCTGCTACAGAGGTACTGATCACAGAGGAAGCCAAACTACTGACTGACGATGGCGAAGCGCATGATTTTTTTGGTGTTGCAATAGCTCTGGATGACGATACGTTGCTTGTCGGAGCAAATGGTGATGATGATTACGGAAGTGCCAGTGGTGCTGCCTATGTCTTTGTACACAGCAATGGCAACTGGACCCAGCAAGCCAAACTCACACCGAATGATGGAGATATAGATGATGAGTTTGGCAGGCATGTAGCACTTGATGGTGATACAGCCCTGGTTAGCTCGCACTGGGATGATGACAATGGAGATGGTAGTGGTGCTGCCTATGTCTTTGTGCGCAGCGGCAGTAGTTGGAGCCAACAGGCAAAGCTCACCGCGAACGATGGCACCGCCGGTGATGAATTTAGCTGGGGGATTGCCCTGGAAGGAAATATTGCACTTGTTGGCGCACCGCTTCATGATGCATCTGGCACGAACAGTGGTGCCGTGTATGTGTTTGAACGGAGTGGTAGTAGTTGGACTCAAGAAGCCAAAATTACGGCCAGCGATGGAGACGAAGAAGATCGTTTTGGCTGGTTTCTCGCTATGGATAACGGTACAGCGCTGATGAGTGCATTGACCGATGATGAGAATGGTACGACCAGTGGCTCGACCTACGTCTTTGAAGGCAGTGGCAGTAGCTGGACTGAGCAAACCAAACTCATTCCCAATGATGCAGACGGCAATAATCAACTTGGTTTTGGTGCAGCCGTGGATATAGACCAGGATACGGCGGTAATTAGTGCAATCGGGGATGATGATAATGGCGATCATAGTGGCTCGGTGTACGTCTTTGTGCGTGATGGGAGTAGCTGGACCCAGCAAGCTAAACTGACTCCCAATGATGGGGCTGCGGGTGACCACCTGGGAGGGTGGGGAATCGATATCGAACAGGATGTCTTCCTGGTTGGTGCAGCCTATAGGGATAGTAGTGTGGCTGACAGTGGAGCTATGTATGTTTTCACCCGCAGTGGCGAGAATTGGAGTCAGCAACACAAAGTCGTTGCCAGTGATGCGGACACGGATGATCTGTTTGGGTGGTCTGTAGCTCTTTCTGGCAATCGTGCTGCTACTGGCGGTCATGCCAATAATGACAACGGCACGAAGAGTGGTTCCGCCTATGTCTTTGAACTAACGTTTCTTTCCTCTATTACCGGCCAGGTCACGGATGGTGCTGGTGACCCGGTTGCTGATGTTACTATTTCAACTGGCAATGAGACCACCACGACCGCCAGCGATGGCAGCTATAGTTTCAGTGGATTGGAAGCGGGAAGTTATACCCTCGAAGCGACAAAGACGGACTGCACGTTTACCCCCGAAACGCTGTCGGTGACGGTACCACCGGATGCTTCGGGGCAGGATTTCACCGCCACATGTGCGCCCGACACCTCCACGATTGCCGGCGAGGTGACGGATGAGAACGGCGATCCCGTTGCAGGCGTGACTATTGCAGACGATGCAGCCAACCGCACGACAACGAGCAACGATGGCACCTATGTATTGGGTGATTTGCCAGAGGCCACCTATACCTTCACGCCGACACTGGATGGCTATACCTTTGAACCCGCCTCGCACACCGTCAGCGTGCCACCCGATGCAACTGCGCAAGATTTCATCGCCACACCACGTACTTATACCATCACGGGAAGCATAGTAGATACCGAGGGCAACCCCATCACCAATGTGGAAATCGCGACAACGGGTGGCCTTACTACCACGACTGCCAGCGATGGCAGCTATAGTTTCAGTGGATTGGAAGCGGGAAGTTATACCCTCGAAGCGACAAAGACGGACTGCACGTTTACCCCCGAAACGCTGTCGGTGACGGTACCACCGGATGCTTCGGGGCAGGATTTCACCGCCACATGTGCGCCCGACACCTCCACGATTGCCGGCGAGGTGACGGATGAGAACGGCGATCCCGTTGCAGGCGTGACCATTGCAGACGATTCAGCCAATAGCACGACAACGAGCAATGATGGTAGCTATGTATTGGGTGATTTGCCAGCAGGAACCTACATTCTTACCCCCACATTAAGCGATTGCACGTTTACCCCCACATCGCTGTCGGTGACGGTACCACCGGATGCGATGGGGCAAGATTTTGCTGCTACATGTGAAACTGACACCTTTACAATTTCTGGACAGGTGACGGATGAGAACGGCGACCCCGTTGCAGGCGTGACTATTGCAGACGATGCAGCCAATAGCACGACAACGAGCAGTGATGGCACTTATTTCATTACAAACCTGATGACTGGAACCTATACCCTTACTCCTACGCTGAAAGGTTATACATTCTCGCCAGACAGTCGCGTAGTACGTGTGCCCCCTGACGCAACAGAGCAGGATTTCACCGCGACCCGCGGTGGTACATCATCCATCACCGGCCGTGTCACCGATGCCAGGGGGACGCCGATTAGCGGTGTAACCATTTCCGATGGTTCCGGACATACCACCACAACAGCAGGTAATGGAACCTATACGCTCAATGATATACCCGCCGGTCGCTACACCCTCACGGCTTCGAAAGAAGGCTATACCTTTGCCCCATCAAGCATCGCTGTCACTGTACCACCCGATGCCAACAACCAGGATTTCACTGCTACTATGCTTACCTTTTCTATCGTCGGGCGGGTTATTGATGCCAACGGCAATCCCATCAGCGGAGTAACTATCTCCGATGGAACAGAACAAAGTACTGTTACGGATAAGGGAGGATACTATACGTTCTATCGTCAACCTAGCGGATTATACACGCTCACTGCTGCAAAAAACGAGTGTACATTTTCTCCTGGAACGCAGACTGTCAGCGTTCCACCTTCTCATTATGGGCAAAACTTTACCGCTACTTGCGCAAGTCCAACCTACACGCTGTCCGGTCGAGTACTGGACAGTCGCGGT
>CAYFVX010000658.1:0-3352 GCA_964346425.1 uncultured Chloroflexaceae bacterium
GCGCGAGCCCGGATCCTCCTGCACTCGGCGGAGCACGGCGACGTCGCGACGGTGCTCCTACCCATGCAGGTATGCCGTACATATGCACCATCCTTGCGAACTTAGACAGTGCCGGAAACGCCTTTGACCTGGGACACACGGTCAAGCACAACTGCCAGGATCAGCACAGCCAGACCAGAGGAAACTGCACGCCCGATGTCCAGACGGCCAACTGAGCGCAAGATTTCCTGACCCAGCCCACCGCCGGCAATCAAGGCAACAATCACGACCATGGAGAGTGCCATCATCAATGTCTGGTTCAACCCGGCCATAATCGTTGGCAACGCAAGCGGCAACTGCACATCTTTGAGCAACTGCACATCACCGGAACCAAACGCACGGCCAGCCTCGACGACCTCATGGGGGACCTGACGAATACCCAGGTTGGTCAGACGCACCATAGGCGGCAGGGCAAAAATAATGGTTGCCAGCGTGCCGGGGACTTTGCCGATACCAAAGAGCATGACAATGGGCACGAGATAGACGAAGGGGTGTATTGTCTGCATCGCGTCCAGCACAGGACGGATGAACCCTTCAAACGTATCATTACGGGCCGCCAGAATGCCGAGCGGAATACCCGCCAGAATACAGAACACGAGGGCGGTGAGGATCATGCTGATGGTCGTCATGGTCAAATCCCAATAGCCGAGGAAGCCAACAAACAACAGGCCAAAGCCAGCTATCGAGGCAACACTCCAGCCTGATTTGAACCACCCTATCGCCACAATCGCCAGAATAACCGCCCACCAGGGTAGCCAGAGCAAAAAGGCTTCGGCATTATCAAGCACCTGGGCAATAGGCCAGCGAATAGCATCAAAGACAATTTCCGCATTAATCACCAACCAGTCCACCGCATCTTCCACACCCTGAGAAATAGGGTCTGACAGGTCATATTGATCAAAAAATTCGGGATTTTTCATAGATAATCCTCCTTACTTGCGTATCATTGGGAAAATACCATCATCTCTAGTTATGTGGTCACCATTTGCTGTTCCATATCCGCGACGCCATTATCACTGTCGGATTCATTCGTTGCAAGGCTGGCAAAGATATCGAGTGGATTGACGACCCCTTGCAACCGGCCTGCTTTATCCATCACGGCAATCGGCACCCCATCTGCACACAACGCGTAGATGTCTGAGAGTGAGGTAGATTTGGTAATGCGCGGAAAGTCTTTCTGGATAACTTGAGAGAGGTTTTCTACATTGCCACTCTTCACTGCTCGCAGGAACTGCTGTTTGTCTAACAAACCCTTGAGTTTCTGCTCACCATCTACCACATACATGGCACTGGCATCGTCCAGCGCACTCATGCGATTCAGAGCTGTCTGGATAGCATCTCGTCCCATCACCAGCACATCGGCCGGTTTCATCACAAACTCGGCGGTGAGCACGCGACTCTGGTCCACATCGTTGGTGAAGGCGGCCACATAGTCATCTGCGGGTTGCGTAACGATCTCAATGGGAGTTCCAATCTGAACGATTTTACCATCACGCATGACGACGATGTGATTGCCAACACGCAGGGCTTCGTTCAAGTCGTGGGTAATGAACACCACGGTTTTTTGCAGACGTTCCTGCAAACTAAGCATCTCATTCTGCATCTGGCGGCGGATGAGCGGGTCAAGCGCACTAAACGCTTCATCCATCAAGAGGATATCCGGGTCTGTTGCGAGTGCCCGTGCAAGCCCAACACGCTGCTTCATACCACCACTGAGATTGAGCGGATATTTATCTTCCCAGCCCTTGAGTCCAACCAGATCGAGGGCTTCCATGGCTACTTCGCGGCGTTTGCTTGCATCCACTCCGCGAATTTTCAAGCCGTAGGCGACATTGTCTACTACCTTCCAGTGAGGCAGCAGGGCGAAATGCTGAAAAACCATACCCATCTTCATGCGCCGCACATCACGTAGACGATCTCTATCCAATGCCAGGACATCTTCGCCGTCAATATACACATGACCGCTGGTTGGTTCAATCAGACGATTGAGGCAACGGATGAGCGTTGACTTACCGGAGCCAGAAAGCCCCATGACCACACATATTTCGCCCTCCTTCACGTCAAACGTGGCATCTGCCACACCTACCACGTGACCGGTTCGTTCGAGAATCTCGCTTTTGGAAACACCCTGCTGGAACAAACTGAGTGGCTCGCCACGGGCATGTTTGCCAAAAATCATTACGAGATTTTCAACACTTATCTTGGCATCCATTACTATGCTCCCTCCTGTTGGTTGGCACCTTGTGTGGTGCTGTTTGGTATCATGAATTTCTTAAAAAATTTCCCAGAGGATATCAGGAAGGTATGTTGCCCTCTCCCTGACTTATCATTTTGCTCGCCTGCCGACACTGCCTGATATTTCGATAACCTACTCCTTACCATAGTCCTGAAATAACGCAGCAGATATGAAGGTAAAACTGTCTTACTCAATACTATAGAGAGATTTTCCTGGTATTCGTTTTGGGAAATGCTGTGTCAATAGGCCGCAAATAGTCTGTGGTGCATGTCAGCAGGTTATGGGTATTCCCTTTGAATACGTGTTCTTTTCTGCTCAATGAAAACATAGTTGTGGCTTCGCAATAATCCGGGGGAGACCCGCAGCAATCTTCCATTCTCACCCTTATAAGCAGGATGATGCAGAAAAAACTCTGTCATTTCCCACGGATGATTGAGAAGTCACGCAAATAAAAACCAATACGTCACAATAAAGTGTTTTATCCAGGCACTTGCACCGGGCAATTATACCATGTGTTCATTCTCATGCAATGGTAACTGCCCTGGATGAAATGCTTTTCGCCGTGACGAGCAAATTGCATGCCCGGAGTCTGACGACCAGCGCAGCAACAACACGGTCAGGCAACATCGTTGCTCTTCAATCACGAAAAGGAAGAAACCTGCTCCTGCTTATCCGTAGAATCTGCCTTTTTCTCCGTCTCTGTTTCCGTTTGCTGCGTGTCGCTATCGGATCCTATCAGTTGACCTATCTCAACTCCAAGCACTTCCGCAAGACGAGCCAGCGTCTTCACAGGGATATTCAGACGATAGGGATTATTCCAGAGTGACCAGACCGTGCTGTACGACATATCAGCCCTGCGAGCAAGCTTTGCGGCATCAAATCCTTTCTGTATAGCTACCTCTTTTATCCTAAGACGGGGCTTAGCCATATTCGTTATTCATTCTTGTATATAGAGTCTTGTATATATTTCCAAGTATAAACGATGCTGAGTATACTGTCAAGCATATGGTTGGGGCGTTGGAGCGGGGTGCGGCGGATTTTTTTGCACGCTACGCCACAGGGGGGATTTTTGGTTCG
>CAYFVX010000659.1:0-3349 GCA_964346425.1 uncultured Chloroflexaceae bacterium
TCTTCCTCACGGCCCCCCACCAGCATCCTTGCCAGACTCTGCACCGACTTTGGCATCCCTTTGCTATCATGCAACACATAATTGCCAACTTTCGTCAGGCGCATAATCTCCGGCATACTCTCAAAGCCGAAGACCACCGGCGGCTGGTGCTTCTGGGTAGTTGGCACGATCATCTCGGCATGTTCTGCCATCACAATAACGACCATAAACAGGCAAGAACAGCGAGCAATAGCAGCCTCAACCTCCTCTGGACGTCGGACCGTATCATTGTCCTCAAAAACCGTGAGACGGAAATCTGGCACTTCTTTGCATACTTCGGCCTCTACCTTGCGAAAGAAGTCTCGACTATAGCGCTCCATACCGAGCAGCAAGACAAATTCTGTTTTTGTTGTCATAGGGGATACCTTACAGCTATTTTCACCGCAGATAAATTCACCTGCAGCAAGCGATGAACACCCATAAGACCATGCAGCAATCGTATTCTAAGACTCAGATTGCAGATTGTCAAACGACATAACACATACTGTTCACACCCCTCCCTTTGTAGACTCTGTTGGGAACATCCGGGCAATGCCTCTCGCAAAGGCGCAAAGACGCAAAGGTTCGGGCAGAAGATGGTGTTTCCCAACAGAGTCTTTACGTTTTTGCTTCCTTTGCGCTCACAACACCTGCACCAGCGGCAAATACAACTGCTCGCTTCCCGACTGTTGCGGCTCAACAAACACCGCCACTTCAGTCGCATGCCACAGCTCAAACGTCAGTGTGACTTCTCGCTGAGATGTCGCATTCATGTCCGTCACCACAATACCATCTTGCTTCCATGTACCGCTTACGGTATCCAGATACCGTACCTGGTAGTCATTTGCGGTTGTCTGGATACTGAGTGTCATATTGAGTGGCGAACTGAGGGTTGTGCCCTCTTCGACAACCACCCCCTGATCATCATACAAATCCAGTTTCAGCACCGCAGGTGTACTATACAGAACCCCATCAGCCGGAGCATAACGCTTCGTTGGCGCATTCAGTGTAGCTACCACCACCCGCTCAAGGGGAACACCGCCCTCCGTATTGGTTGGGCCTTGCATCTGAATTTCGCCCGTAGTGATAGCACTGCCTCTCCCAGTAGGCACATTAATCGTAAAACTGCCCCCTGCCATATTCCGCACCACCGGAGTACCCACTACCTCAGGCATCTGCTCGGTATCTGCAAGGCTGAACACTGACAAAGAAACAGGCTGCGACGTGGCTTTGCCTGACATCGCCTCCACCAGCACACTTCCACTCTCCTGCCCGGCCGTCAACACCGTCTCAAACACCCCCTTGTCCGTCATCCCACTGACCGAAGAAAGTGCCCCGTTCCCCTTCAGCGCAAACTCGACCCGCACATCCTGCTCGGTCACGAATTTGCCAGCCTGATCCCTGACCATAACCGTGACCGTCGTTGCCTCTCCTGCTGTCAACACGCGGTTGGCAACACGCACATCAAGCGTAGCAGCAGGATTATGCTTGAGCGCAAGCGGTTGGGCTAGTTCCAGTCTTTCATTTTGCGTGGGAATAGTCAGGACGGCCGCATCATCCATCCCATCGGCATTACCAGACCAGCGTGCGTAATACTCATCCTCCTCATCCTCATCGCCTATGGTAAACAACACCTTGAACGAACCACTTTTTGCAGGCGTTATAGCAAAAACACCCTCCTCATCAAGCGTCACACGTTCATCCATCAACACGTGATGATTGCCTGCCGCATCATAAAAGGCCAGCTTGAGCTTCTTGCCAGCCAGCGGAGCATCAGTTGCCGCATCGGTGACCATACCCTGCAAGATACCGCTCTGTCGAAGACGCACTTCCGCCGTAAAACCTGTCGTAGGCATGGTAAATGTATCCGCCGCCGCCATATCTTCAGTATTGCCATAATACGTGATGTTGTAATCATCCGTCATAGTTGTATCCAGCGGGCCACGCCCGACATCTTTCACGATTGCGCGATACGCCCCAGGTGCGACAGGCGAAGCAGTTTCGGTATACATACCAGTTCTATCCGTCTCACGATTGATCCACTGCGTGATGGGGAAGCCAGTTTCATCATACAGCCGATACGTAAAAAACGTATTGGCAAGCGGCGCACCATCAACAGCACGCAGATGTAAGCGCAAGAACGGCTTATCCGTCAGAAACGGGATCGTCAACGTATTACTCCCCCCTTCAAAGACCAGCGACTCCGCACCATTATAGCTGGCACGATTGTCGCCATACCACTGGTCCGGATAATTATTCGTAAAAGGAATAAACGCATGCGCCATTCGATAGGGAACACCGGCATACAGATACGTCTCCGCACAACACATCTGGTATGGCTCATGCACAAAACGGTGCAGCGCAGAGTCCAGCTCAATGGTGTATGTACCTGTTGCATCCGTCCTGAAAGAAAACAGACCAGTGGGCCATTCTGGTTCCATAAGCAAGTACGTTTCCTGCGTTTCAGCAAAAAAGAGTTGCCCGCTGGCATCTGTCACCGGCGCACTACTCTGATAATCTACCAGTTTCCCTACTAGCCGCGTAACAATTGGCATCAACTGCACAGCCTCAAGCGCGACTGATTGAGCTGGCGGTACTGCTATCGTCAGCGATTGCTGGTAAGGAGCATAGGCTTCTTTGGAAAAAGCCAGTGTCAGACTTCTCGCCGTACCAACATCAATCGCCACAGAAAACGCCCCACCCTCATCGGTGGTCGTCTCTCGCTCAACCGCTCCTGCACGCACGACGACGTGTGCATCAGCTACAGGGGAGGCATCAAGCGAATCCTCAACCGTCCCAGTAATAGTCACAGTCGTTTCAGCATCAGTCAGAGCAAAAGCCCTGAATGTTTTTGCCAGAGCGTTGTTGCCAGGACGTTGCTGAGTGCCACCCCAACCGACAAAAAACACGATGATAAGCAGAGGAGTTATCAACAAGCCCCTGCACAGGCACCAGCCGCAACGATATGATGGACGCATGCGTGTTCTCTCCCTTCTATAGCTCTGTTGGTAACCACATCATCAGCCCGGCCATTTGCGTCTTTGCGTCTTTGCGTAAGGCATTGTCCGGTAGCACCACGAAATATCGTGGACAGTATTTTACCGTGGGGGTTGCGAGGGAACTGTGTTCCCTCGCGCTCCTCAGTGTCAACCCCGTTGAGGATACTCCACGGTATTCTGTGGTGCTACCCATTGTCCAGACTTTACCACCAAGAGTACTATGGCTGTGGATACGGGTTATAGTCGCCTCTCCATAGAATTGGCAGATAGAACGATAACCTTCGCACCGCTTTCCGTACCCTTCGCCGAGGCTTGGGGCTCACCCTGCTTAA
>CAYFVX010000660.1:0-3347 GCA_964346425.1 uncultured Chloroflexaceae bacterium
GACACGGAGGCACAGAGAGAACAGGGTTTCCCCTTCTCTCTGCCCGAATCTTGGCGTTCTTGGCGTCCTGGCGGTTTCTCTAACTCTTCAAACGTATCTGGTATAAAAGGCATTATCCGAATTTGGTATCCCATCCCTCGTCACCAATATTCTTCAAATATCTGTACAATCTTCCGCCTGGCAAGCGGAATATACTCCGGCGCATGCTGCAAATCATCATCCAACTGTGAAAGAGCACAATCAAACTGATAACACGACAGAAGCGCAGCCAGCTCAGCCTCATCCTGCACACCAAACGGCAAATCGGGGAAGCTCTGCAAGTATGCTTGCAAAAAAGCTGCAGCCACCCACTGATACCAGAAATGGGCCCACTGCGCCAACATTGCCTCATATTGCCCCCGATGAATACGATCATCATCCAATTGCTCCAGCACAACAGACCAGACAGCAGACTGCAAAGAATGTAACATCATCGCAACATCGCAGAAAGGCGACTCTTTCCCGCGATGGTCTTCCGAAAAGTCTGATGGCATTTGCCCAAAACCCACAATCACAAAATCGCCATCGGTAGCAAGCAATTGCCCAAGATGATAATTGCCATGAGTACGAATACGTTTGCTTTGCAGTACCCGTTGCATAAAAACGCGGTAGTATCGTTTGAGGAGAGGCTCTTGCAGTTGGGCAAGGGTGGCAGCATCCTGTTTGAGTTGCGCTGGCAGTTGCTCCATTCCGCTTTGCAGCGAGGCAAAAACTTTGTTTGTGTGCAGACATATGCGCTGATAGATGGTCCGTTGCTCCATGTTGGAGAACGGCTCGGTGGCAAAAGCAGGATTGGACTGGTTGTCTGCCAGGGCACGGTGCATGTCAGCGGTTTGCTGTCCTATCAGACGGGCTATGTCCAGGTAGGAGCCAATAATTTCCTGGACCAGCGGAGGCGGGGCTATGTTGTGGGTTGCCAGCACGAGCGCGGGAGGAAAAGCTCCAACCTCATGGTGGGGAACATCATAGCAGGTCACTGCCAGGTGGAAGCTGTTTCGTATGGCCTGGAGCGTATAGTCCCAGGCATTGCCGGTGTGCGGGATGTAACGTTGGATAATGGCGATAGTTGATGGCTCGTCCCAGCGATTTGCATATTCAAAGCTCCCGATGACTGGCGCACTCTGAGCAAATTGGGCATGTTCGGTCAGCATACAACTGATTTCTTGTTCGGGGTGGATGCCTGCTTGCAACGTCTGAAACAATTTGAGGAAAAACTGGTCATCATAGGCAATGGAGGTATGATGCTGGTCGAAATGGACAATGCGCGGGTGGAGCAGGGCTATGTGTTCTGCTTCATCCGCGTCAATCTGTGCGGTGCGAGGCAAAGGGGTGTGGTCGTGACATGGCTGTTTTGTGTGGTTTGCAGATGGTCCATTGCTGGTTTGCGTGGGGCAGGCAGGGATAGCTCGGATCCATCCCTGTTCGCCGCGTAAGCAGCGGCGATGGACGACGGCATGCAGCAATGCACGGCAAAAGGCAGTATTCCAAAGCGCATGGTAGAACACTCCATAGCCGTCCTGGGACCAGATGTGGGCGACAAGTGTTTGTGGCAAAGTGGTCTGAATATGGGTTGCGTGATGGTCGGCTGCATAGGCAAGCGGCAAGAGGGCGGTTACCGCGGCATGGTCATGGAAGTCGAGCACTATCAGCACCAGGTAGGCCATGTGTGTTTCGTAGGGGATAGGAACGATGTCGAGAATCTGTCCGCCGCGCATCGTCTGGTGGGTGCGGGCGAACCAGCGTGGGGCATGCGTGGAGCCTATCAGGAGTTCTGTCAGGCGGGTGCGGTCTGCAAGGTTAAAAATGGTGCTCCAGGAGCCGCTGGTAAGCACTACCGGCGCGTCTGTGGATTGACGCAGCCGGTAAGCATTGCTTTCTGGGGATTGGGGAGGATCGTCGAAGATGGATTGGAGTGTCGAAAACCGTGTGGTTTGTTCCCGCTGTACAGAGTCGGGGGGTGTCGCATGGTGCGCCCTATGCTGCTGGCGGGGATTCATTGTGGTGCCTGAACACCTATTCCGATGCCAATAAAGACCACGGTCATGACCAGCGCGGTAAGCGTAGCAATAAATATCAGGACGATAATTCCTGAGATGAGGGCGGTACCGATTGCTTTACCGGTGCTAAATTCGGCTGCTTCGCGAATGCCAATAACGTTGCCAATGATGGAGAGAACTGCCCCGATAAGGCCACCGATGAGAGGAATAACCCCAATAACCTGGAAAATGCTTGCAAAGCCAAAAACGCGCATCATTTCACCCGTGTCGGTGTCACCTTCAAAGAATTTGGTGGCGACAAACGCATTCAAAAAGCCACCAAGTGCCCAGCCAAGCATACTGGCTATGACATAGATGATCGCGGAGATGCTGCCGACCAGAAGTGCCTGGCCGGTGTTCAGCTCGCGGGTGACAGCGGTCCCTATTCCACCGGCAAGTCCAACGAAGAGTGCTACGATAGCGACAATGATACCTGCGGTGAGAGTGGCATTAGTGTCATCGGCAATTTCACGATAGACCGCTGGTTTGAATGTCAAGACGCCTATAATTCGTTCTCCCATAACCTCCTGCTCCTTTTCTGCTGTATGCTTCTAAACGGTGGAGATGTTCTTTATTTCTGTGCAGCCGCGCACTGCTTGTTCATTCGCCGCTGCACAGAATTCTCCATGTAGAAGTAAGTATAACATGTTCTGGTCACAAGTCATGCGTAAGGGTAGAAGGGTTTCATGGGGAAACCCCTGGCTCATATGGGTAGACTTTTTTGTCAACCGCTTTGCCTGGACTTTGTCCATTTCTTGCTGCGCAGCAGCAACGCCCTGGTGTCACGCATATATGTGACCGCTTGCTCGCTGGCGGCTTCGCCGCCAACCCGATTGGCGTGGGGTGTGTCGGTTTTTCGACTTCGTCGAAAAACCGACACACCCCACCAGGGGAGGTTTTGCGGGGTTGCTGCCCCGCAATCTCCCCATACGCTTTACGGGGATTTTTGCGCACATCGGGGGATTCATGCGACCATGCAAAAAAATCCAATGTGACATTCTTCTGCCGAATACACCGTTTCGTCCATGTGCGCACATGGACAAAGTCCAGTTTGCAAAGCGGTCGCGGGATACCGTAACAGCGGCTTGAAGCCGCTGTTTCTCCCTTCAGGAGACACATCCACTGTGTCGCAGCCGGGCGGGTTTTGCCGTTAGTTAAAGAAACGGATAGACGGGCAGATTCCGCGGTTACAAACCGCAGCTACGTTTCTTGTTACCGGGTGTGACAGATGTTTTTCCGCTCACGCGGAAGTAGCTCTGGTGTTGTGGTTTT
>CAYFVX010000661.1:0-3345 GCA_964346425.1 uncultured Chloroflexaceae bacterium
CCTCTCCGACAAGGAGTGTGGCTTGCAGACGCGGAAAAAACGTCACAAGTGGGCAAATCCAGCGGTTAAAAACCGCTGCTACGATTCCCAACGGGGTTCTTTTCCTCGAAAAAGTCTACACAGGAAAGACTCTGATGGTAAAGGGGGGATTGGTTATCAGGTAGGGGTTTGGCGGTGCCAAACCCCTGCCTGGGAGACCTCTTTGAAATTGGGGGTCTGGTGTCCCGAATTATTCGGGAGGAAACAAAAGTCACACAAACGTGTGACTTTTTTCGTTCGTCGGGGGGACATCGGGGGGCAACGGTCGAGGGGAGCACCCAGTTTTGTGGGTGCGTGCGCCAGATGGCCCAAAAACGGGCGTTTTCGGGCATGCGCCACCCGCCACCACCGGGCGGTGGTGTCCAGCACACGGGTCATATGACGAAGCAAACGGTGCAGACGAAGGGTCAGGCTGCGGACAGCGCCACCTGCCCTTCCTGCACGGCCAGTGCCTCGGGCGAGAGGTGCGCCCGCTGGGCTTCCTGCGTGCGTTTGTATTGCCGTTCAACGTACATCTGCAGATTGCGTATGGCACACGCTTGCAACAATTGGAACTCGGCCGCTTTCAACCCCGTGCGTCGCGCCCGCCGACACCCGTCATACCGCACCACAAACGAGACCTTTGGTTCGATAAACCAGCGTTTGTTCAGCATCGCCTGCCCTTCCGCACTGGCATTGAACGCCTTGGCCTCGCGCAGAAACCGATGATAGTCCGAGACGAATACCTGCCGATGCGCATGCGGCTGACTGCTGGCACCGCGGCACTGCTCCCACAGATCGCACCCCTTGCACTGTGCCCCCGTAAAGCGGAAATTGCGCCCTTCCCCGCTGTCACTGGCATAGTGATTGGTACGCTTCTGCCCGTTGGGGCAGGTACAGCTTTCCAGCTTGCCGTCGGCATCGCGCAGCACGATAAAGTCTTCGGGGCCATACCGGTCGGGGTCTTTGCCCCCAGGCGTGGGGATGTTCGCCACCAGCGTGGTTTCCCCGTTGGTCAGGGTATGGACGAGAAAGCGTGGAGCCCCGTGCCCAAACGCCATATCCCCTTCCAGATACTTCGGAAAGGTCACCCCATGCCGACGCATGAAGCGCAGCAATGGGTCGAGCCCCTCCGAATCCGGTGCCGCCCCCGTGACCACCGTCGCCGCGCGGATGCGGGTCTGCGTGGCGATGATGGCTCCATGAGCACCAAAGACGGCAGGGTTATCGCCGTGCTTCCGGAAGGTGGCCTCGGGGTCATGCGCACTGCACTGCCGATAGGAGCCTTTCTTGGTGCGCTTGACCACCTCGCCGGCCTCGTTGGTGGTGGTTTCATCCGCTATCACCTTTTCGAGCTGGCGAATATACTCCTGGATGCGGGTGCGCAACTCCTCGGATACCCCATCCAGATGGGGGTTGACCGCGGCGACCACTTGCTGGGCCTGCCGCACCGCGTGTTGCAATTGCCGCTGGCCCTTCTCCTTGCCGCGGGATTCGCGATTGGTCTTCAGCCGCGCCAGGTCAAGCTCTGCGGGAAAGATATCGCGCCGGGCGGCAGGGGCCTGCTGCTGCCACGCTTCGATGAGCATGGCCGCAACACGCATCAGCACAACCGCGGGAGCCTGCGCCGCGGCGGGCGTCTCCATGGCAAAGGTATCCACGACGTGCAGGGTTTCGCGGGGGTCTTCGGGGTCTACCCGTTCCAGAAAATCGAGGACGGTGGTAAACAGGAGCGCGGGGTGGTTGTCGCACAACCAGACGTGAAAGTCCCGGAGTTTGCTGTCGGAGGGAACGGGCGCGAAGAAGGGCAGACCGACAAAGACCCGTGCGACGATATTACTTTGGAGGATGAGGGATAATTCCTCATCGCCACACGCTTGGTAGTACGCCCGCACGATTTCGGCACGAAAGAGTTGCTCCACGGTGTAGGTGGGGGTTCTGCCAGGCCCCTCCGTCTGATAATAGGAGGCACACTGCGCAACGGCATCCGAGAAATCACACTGGTTGTTGAGACGGATGAGGAAATGCTTCTCGGAGGATGCGCCAAACAGGGCAATAATAAGCTGCTGCAGCCATGCCTGGAAGAGGGGCGCGAAGCGATTGAGCAGGGTACAGACTTTGGCTGGTAGGTCGGGTTGGGGCAAATCCTTGTCAAAAACCACCGGGCGTGCTACACTACGGGACATGGGGTCGTCTCCTTTCTGTAAGACGAAAACCTACAGGTGGACGGCAAGAGTTCCGCAACCACGGGACGGTGCCCACCAGAAAAATGGTTGGAGACTCCTTTACCATACGTTTGCGTTCCACGTGCAACACAACGAGCGAAGGGACGCATACTGAATTATTTGTTTGGGGCTTCAGCAAGCCCTAGATTGACATTTTTACCCCAATTACAAAGTCGTCTCCTGCCTGGGGCAGGCGAGCCGCCTGCCCCAGGCAGGGGTTGGACGGACTTTACCATCAGAGTCACATGAAAGGAGCGGGGGAGCGGGGGGAGCGGTCGGAGGAGCAGTGATGCGACGGGGCGACGGGGTGATCTCACATGTGGGGATTTTTTGTAGACCGCTTTGCAAAGCGGTTTAGGGATACTGTAGCAGCGGCTTGTAGATTCTGTTGGTCCATGTGTTTTGGGTGATAAGGCAGGGGTTTGGCGGTGCCAAACCCCTGCCTGGGGCAGGCGAGCCGCCTTCGCTCCCAGGAATTGGATGGACTTTACCAACAGAGTCTTGGAGCCGCTGGATATCCCTCCAGGTGATGCATCCATCGCGCAGCAGTCGGGCGGGTTTTGTCGCGAAAGAGACGGTCATACGGGCAAATCCCGCGGTTACAAACCGCGGCTACGATTCTAGAAAAGATTCTATACGATGTCGCTCTGGTCCATCTCCTATCACTACAAATATGATGCGCGGATCATCCTTCAATCGTTGTGCTGCGTGTATCAATGTGTCGACTGCGTTTTTAAAGACCAATCGTCTTGCCGTCAAAACTACAAATTTATCGAGCGGAAGACCTAGCTTGTTTCTTTTGAATAAACAAGACCCATCACTGGAAAACAAAAGGTGATCAACAGCTCCATATAATACCTCGACATCACGTTCAATTAACCCAGTAATATATCTGACGGTACTCTGGCTGACAGCCAGGATAATTGTTGCATGGCGCAGCACATAATGACCAGCTACCAGGTCATTAGCACGCTGAAGAATATTCAACACTGCATTATGATACGGAATAAAATTATTATGTTGATACAAAATATACGGAATATTGTGCCTAGACTTTGGCCATTTCATGGAAGGCATAAGCATCGGTAACTACGATAAAAAC